>CAYNQP010000532.1:0-3416 GCA_964399325.1 uncultured Pirellulales bacterium | reverse complement strand
CGGGCATGGAAACCCGTAAGATCGCCAGCATTCAAACTCCGTCGGTTGCCTCCAATGCCGGTGGCCGAGGTGGTCGCGGCGGCTTCGGTATGCGAGGCGGAGCCCCTGGTCAGACGACCGTGTGGCAACCCATTCCCGACGGTCCAGTGATGACGATCTCCGCTGGCTCGACCAATGTACCTGTCACGAGCGTGAATGGCTTCGAGGTCGGCCAGAAGATGGCCATCGGCTATGGCGCCACCTACCCCACGGTCGCACGAGCGATCGAAAAGTACGAAGTGGTCACGATCACCGAGATTGGCAAGTCGGGTACGCAAGCCTGGTTGTCCATGGACGCCAAGGCTGGCGACACCAACATCAAGGTCTCGTCCGTGGCCAACATCTCAGTCGGTGACAAGATCCGCTTGGACATCGACAGTGTGGGACATGGCATCGAAACCGTGACAGTGACGAAAGTCGGCACGCAGTCGGCTCGCAACACCTTCCGCGGTCCTTTAGCGGATGGGGAGAATCCGGGCACGGGCCTCGACCTGGCCGAACCGCTGAAGTTCGACCATGCGTCCAACATGCCCTTCAGTGCCAGGGGAACGGGGATCAGTTTCAAACCGGCGACGGTCTTTGACCACTCGAGCAACGAGCCGGTCCTGGCGCTCAGCACCAGCCTCACCCTCGACAAACCCCTGACCAAAGACCATGGGATCGACGCGGTTGTGCGTGACGAAAAGGTCACGACCGCGGGCTACCAAGGAGCGAAGAAGCCCAACCAGTGGTTCGGGGGCCCTGCCCTCGGCACCAGAGCCGGCAACATGGTGCTGCGTGACGCTGCTGGTCTGGTCGTCGACAGCCTCAATTATGGCGGCCTCGTCGACCCTTGGGCCGCCGAAGGGTACCAAGCCACCTCCGGAGCAGGCCAGGGCGGTTGCAGCGTGGCGACGCCCAGTGCGGGTCGAGGCTTCGGTTTCGGCAGGCGGGGCGGTCAGGCAACCAGCACGCCCAATAAGAGCGCGGGCCGCTTCCCGGACGGTACAGACACGGACAGCAACTGCCGCGATTTCCTGTTGCAAAACGACACGACCCTGTCGGTCGCTTCGCCCACTGGCGCGAACAATATCAAGGTCGCCAGCGTGGCGGACTTTGCCGCCGGACAGAAGATCGTCATCGATACAGACGCGAACAGTGAAACCGCCGTCATCAAGACGATCGGCACGGCAGGCGGCACCACAGTGAGCACGGCCACGGAAGCGGGTGCGACCGTTATCCCCGTTGCCAGCGCAGCCGGCTTTAGCGCCGGTCAGACCATCACCGTTGACAGCGGCACGAAGCGTGAGACCGCGGTTGTTGCCTCCATCAGCGGCGGCCGTCGCGGCTTTGGTGGCTTTGGCGGTGGCAGAGGTGGTAGAGGCGGCCCTGGCGTCGTTACCATCACCGTCTCCTCACCGCTCAAGTCTGCGCACGCAGGGGATGCACAGGTTTCCGGCAGCGGTATTACCCTCACTACTGCATTGACCCGGGCGCATGACAGCGGAACGCAAATCGCCAACGGCGTTCCCACACCCGGCGCGGCCAATCAGTATTGAAGGAGACCTCTGTGAGGACGCCTGTGGGACTGAATTAGAAGGTAGATGTTCGAACCGTCCCGAGTAATCAAGCTCCGCGGCTCGATGATGCTGCGGAGCTTTTTGTCTATCCGTGAAGGCCACGCAAGAAAGGATCGAACTCTGGCACCATACGAAAAGATGACTCGTTTTCGTTGGTCCCGGTCCTGGTGGCGATGGGCCTTGACGGGATTGAGCACACTGGCTCTGGTATTGAGCGTCGTCCTGGGCTGGCACTATCTGGTGGGCGGGGCAATGATCGGTTGCGGCGGCGGGAGTCCGTGCGATCAGGTGCTCAACAGCCGATGGTCGACGATCGCAGGGGTGTTGCCTGTCAGCGGTCTGGCGGCGGGTGCGTACCTGGCGATGCTGGTCGCCAGTCTGTTCATTGGTCCGGCCACGGCGGCATCGGTCCGGCGCCTGGCCTGGGGCGCAATGCTGGTTCTGGTCGGGGCGGCCGCCGGAAGTGCTGTGTGGTTCACCATCCTGCAGAAATGGGTCATCGGGGTCTTTTGCCCCTATTGCATGGCCGCACACATCACCGGGATGCTGCTGGCGGCTCTGGTCCTCTGGCGAGCGACCATGCAGCTTGACGATGATTCAACCGATGTCACCCCACGGCGCATGATTGCCCCCTTGCCCGCAATCGGCCTGGCCCTGGTTGGTCTGGTCATGGCCGGTATCCTGGCGACCTGTCAGGTTGTCTTGATTCCTCCGGCTGTCTATGTCGACGGCGAGTCGCAGGATGACGTGCCCGCCATGGATCCCCACGCCGTGCCGCTGGTCGGTTCGCCGGACGCCCTCCACGTCGTCACCCTGCTCTTTGATTATACATGCCCCCATTGCCAGCAAATGCATTTCATGCTCGATGAGGTGATTCGCCGCTACGGCGGCAAGCTGGCCTTTGCGCTGCGTCCGGCGCCGTTGGACAGCCAGTGCAACCCTTACATCCCGCGGGACGCGGATGAATTCAAGGACTCCTGCGACCTGGTCAGAGTTGGCCTGGCGGTTTGGGTGGCCAGACGAGAGGCGTTTGCCGCCTTCGAACACTGGATGTACACGTTCGAGTCCGGCGACCGCTGGCACCCAAGAAGCCTTGAGGCCGCCCGGGCCAAGGCGGTCGAATTGGTCGGACAGGCAGAGTTCGATGCGGCCTGGGGCGATCCCTGGATCGAGAAGTATATGCGAAGCTCCATCAAGATTTACGGCGATACCGGCGGCAAGGCCATCCCCAAACTGGCTTTCGGCTCGCGCTGGGTTATCCCTGAACCGTATAGCGCGGACGACCTCATGACAATTCTGCAGGACGGCCTGGTCGTGCCCCAGCCCTGACCCGACGGTGTATGTTGGAGCCACGATGGTCAATGCCCCGGCCCAACTCAACACGCGACAAAATGAAAGGAAACCTCAATGAGATTTCGAGAGACAAACATGAAAACGAGAATCAGTCTTGGGATCATGCTCGCACTGGCGTTTACGCTACCTGTCGCCACGTTGATGATGGCCTCACAGGCCACGATGGGGGCCAATGGTGCTCCGCCCAGGCCGGAAGGCCCAGGTGACATCTACGCCGCTGCCGGCAACCCCTGCGTGGCCGCCCACAGCACCACGCGCGCGCTGTACGCCTCCTATAATGGTCCGCTCTATCAGGTCATGCGTCAGTCGGATGGCAAGACCTTGGACATCGGAGTGGTCCAGCCCGTCGCGTTGCCGGTCCCGGATGCGGGCGGATACGCCGACGCGGCCGCGCAGGACGCCTTCTGTGCCAACACGGTCTGCTGGATCACCACCATCTACGACCAGTCCGGCAAGGGCAACCAC
>CAYNQP010000531.1:0-3416 GCA_964399325.1 uncultured Pirellulales bacterium | reverse complement strand
GGCCCGGAGGACCGCAACGGCCGGCGGTCGTTCGACGAGATCCGGCTCTGGGCGGACTACATCACCGGGGGCGAGGCGGCCTCTTACCTAGTGGACGATCGCGGCGGCCGGGGCGGGCTGGCTGGCGGGGCGTCCTTCGTCGTCGTTGGCGATCTTAACGCGGACCCGGTCAAGGATCGCGGGGCCTACGGCCAACCGGCGATCAACCAGTTGCTCCGACATCCACGGGTGCAGGATCCGGCTCCCAAGAGCGAGGGAGGCGCAGCGCACCGATCATCCTATCCGGGGACGAGCGCTTGGCGGACCTGCGACTTCGGGCGGATCGACTATGTGCTGCCGAGTAGGGGATTGGCGGTTCACAGCTCGGGTGTGTTCTGGCCGACATCGGGCGGCCCATTGCAGCAATTGGTGTCTGAGCCCGAATCGTCCAGCGATCATCGCCTGGTCTGGGTGGACGTGGCGGTTCGTGCGGGTGGGTGAGCGCGGGGATGGCAGCCGGCCTGAACCGCCCATTCATGCGAGGCCCGGGAATGGGGTTCTCACCCCTCCGGCCGCCCTGAAAAGCCACAGGCGGCCGCTCCTACTAGCCGATACAGGGGCGGGACTTGCCATCGGGCCCCCGTAGCGACTGTTCCTTGAACGGCGCCGAATGGGATGCTACAATTCAGTGCGTCCCGAAGGGGGCTCGCTGATCGGGTTTACCGGACGATTCGACTATAACACCGGCGGGAGACGCCCAGGAGCAGGGAACCACCGGTAACCGGCGGCGTGAGAACGGGAAGGGTGATGGTGGAGGTACGCTTCTGCAGGTCGGTCCGAACAGGTGAAGGTCGGTCGTCGATGTCAGGAGAGGGCAATGTTTGAACGGTTCACTGATCGCGCTCGGAAGGTGATGGCGCTGGCCAATCAAGAGGCCCAGCGGTTCAATCACGAGTACATCGGCACCGAGCACATCCTTCTCGGCCTGGTCAAGGAGGGCTCAGGCGTCGGTGCGAACGTGTTGAAGAACCTCGACGTTGACTTGAGGAAGGTGCGGCTGGAGGTGGAGAAGCTGGTCAAGAGCGGCCCGGACATGGTCACGATGGGCAAGCTGCCGCAAACGCCGCGAGCCAAGAAAGTAATCGAGTACGCCATCGAAGAGGCCCGGGCGCTGAACCACAACTATGTGGGCACGGAGCACATCCTCTTGGGCCTGCTTCGTGAAAGCGAAGGCATTGCGGCCCAGGTATTGATGAATCTGGGTCTGAAGCTGGAGGACGTGCGTCAGGAGGTCCTGAATCTGCTGGGAGCTGGTGTTGAAGACGCACCGAACGACCTCGGCATGAAGATGGGCGGACCGGCCGGACGCGGCAAGCTCAAGAGCAAGACCCCGGCCCTGGACAGCTTTGGCAGGGACTTGACGCAGCTTGCCACCAACGGCGAGCTTGACCCCGTCATCGGGCGACAGCGTGAGATCGAGCGACTGATCCAGATTCTCTGTCGGCGAACGAAGAACAACCCCGTTCTGCTCGGTGAGGCCGGTGTCGGAAAGACGGCGATCGTCGAGGGCCTGAGCCAGCAGATCATCAACAAGCAGATACCCGATATCCTCAAGGACAAGCGGATCGTCGTGCTTGACCTGGCCATGATGGTGGCCGGGACCAAGTATCGCGGGCAGTTCGAGGAACGCATTAAGGCGGTCATCAACGAGGTTCGCCGGGCGGCCAACGTCATCCTTTTCGTGGATGAGTTGCACACGTTGGTCGGGGCCGGCGGCGCCGAAGGCGCCATTGACGCTTCGAACGTCCTGAAACCCGCGCTGGCCCGAGGCGAGGTCCAGTGCATTGGTGCGACCACCCTTGACGAATACCGCAAGTACATCGAAAAAGACGGCGCTCTCGAGCGACGGTTCCAGACGATTATCGTGGAGCCGCCCTCGAAGGATGAGACGCTGGAGATTCTGCGGGGCTTGCAGGATCGCTATGAGGCGCACCACCGGGTGCGGTTCACGGACGAGGCGCTCTTTCAAGCGATCGAGTTTTCGACCCGATATATCACAGGCCGGTGCCTGCCGGACAAGGCCATCGACGTGATCGACGAGTCCGGCGCCCGTGTGCGTCTCAAGAACATGACGCCGCCCCCGGACCTGACCGAAATCGAGAAGCATATCGAACGTCTCCAGGGCGAGAAGGACGAAGCCGTGCGGGCCGCCGATTATGAACGGGCCGCAGCGCTGCGCGACGAGATGCAGCAGCTCCAGGAGGAAAAGACCCTCCTGCACAAGAAATGGTACGAACAGAACAAAGAAGCGACCGGCGTGGTGGACACGGAGATCATCGCGGAGGTCGTCAGCAATATGACCGGCGTGCCGCTAACAAGGCTGGAGAAGAAAGAGACGCAGCGTCTGCTGGAACTCGAAGCCGAGCTGCACAGGACGGTCGTATCACAGGATGAGGCCATCAACATAGTGGCCAAAGCGGTGCGGCGCAGCCGTAGCGGCATGAAAGATCCGAATCGCCCGATGGGCTGCTTCATCTTCCTCGGCCCCAGCGGGGTGGGCAAGACGCTGCTGGCCCAGGCACTGGCGGAATTTCTGTTCAGCGACCGCAACGCTCTGATCCGCCTGGACATGAGCGAGTTCATGGAGAAACACAACGTCAGCCGGCTGGTCGGCGCCCCTCCCGGATATGTGGGCTACGAAGAAGGCGGCCAGTTGACCGAGCGTATCCGACGCCGGCCGTATTCCGTGTTGCTGCTCGACGAAATCGAGAAAGCGCACCCCGACGTTTACAACATGCTGCTGCAGATCATGGACGAAGGCCGTCTGACGGACAGCTTCGGACGAAGCATCGATTTCAAGAACGTTATTCTCATCATGACCAGCAATATCGGCGCGGAGCTGATCAAGAACCAGGCCGGGTTCGGTTTCGGCAAGAAGACCCCTGAATCCAATTACGAGAAGATGAAAGACGTCCTGCACAAGGAGGTGGAGCGTCACTTCCGGCCGGAGTTCCTCAACCGCATCGACGACATGATTGTCTTCAAGCCTTTGACCAAATACGACCTGCAGACGATTGTTGAGTACGAGTTGGCCAAGGTCTTCAAGCGGCTGGTCGAGCACGGGCTGAAGCTCGAATTGACCGCGCAGGCCAAGGACTTCCTCATCGAGAAGGGCTACAACCCCGAGTTCGGTGCCCGGCCGCTGCGGCGCGCCATCGAGCATTACGTCGAGGACCCGCTTGCGGAAGCGGTTCTGGGCGGCCTGTTCAAGGGCAAGAACATCGTTAATATTGACATCCAGGACGAAGAACACCTGAAGTTCGAGGGCGAGCAGGTTGAAGAGCCCGAGAAGAGCAAGGTGACCTGCCCTACGGACGGCGGGCGCGGGAATCGCTAACGCTAGGCTGCCTCGTCCATAGGGCTTAACTGTTCTGCAT
>CAYNQP010000530.1:0-3436 GCA_964399325.1 uncultured Pirellulales bacterium | reverse complement strand
CACAGATATAGCCTTCGGTGCGCGCCCAGGTCAGGGCGGACTCATAGCACTGGTTTTGGTGGTACGACCTCGGCTCGAAAAGACCCTCGACGATGCACTGACAGACCAGCGGTGCCATACCGTGATAACGCAGGCCCCCGGCGTGAATGGGCGGCGGAATGAACGCGTGCCCCAGCGTGTGCATGGCCAACAGCGGGGTGGTGCAGGCCGTGTCACCGAAGTCGTAGTGGAACGGGGCACGGGTCATCGTCGGACAGGCGGTCGGCTCGGTCGGAATGATCTGGATGTTCGCGCCGTTGATCTTGTCCAGGGTGAACGGGAACGCCAGGCCGGCGAAATTGCTGCCGCCACCGGCGCATCCGATGACGATATCGGGCAGCTTCTCGCCCGCGATCTCCAACTGCTTCTTCGCCTCCAAGCCGATGATCGTCTGATGCAGCAAGACATGATTCAAAACGCTGCCGAGTGCGTAACGGGTCTCGCCCGATTTGTCGCCGACCGCCTGCTCGACCGCTTCGCTGATCGCGATGCCCAGACTGCCGGGCGTATCGGGAATCTCTTCCAGGATCTTGCGGCCGGCGTTGGTCTCTGAACTCGGACTGGCGACGCAGTTGGCGCCCCAGGTCTCCATCATGAACTTGCGGAAAGGCTTCTGGTCGAAACTGATGCGTACCATGAAGACCTTACATTCAAGACCCAACAGCGCGCAGGCAAAGGCCAAGGCACTGCCCCACTGGCCGGCCCCTGTTTCCGTGGTCAGGCGCTTGATGCCGAACTCGCGGTTATACCACGCTTGCGCCACCGCGGTGTTGGGCTTGTGACTGCCGGGCGGGCTGGTGCTCTCGTCCTTATAGTAGATGCGCGCGGGCGTCTTGAGGTATTTCTCCAGGTAGACGGCGCGTTTCAGCGGCGCCGGGCGCCACCGATACAGAATGCCGAGGATTTCCTCCGGAATGTCGATCCAGCGCTGCGTGCTCACCTCCTGCTCGATGAGGTTCATGGGGAACACAGGCGCCAGCATGTCCGGCGTCACTGGCTTGCCATCCGGCCCCAAGGGGGGAAGCATGGGCGTCGGAAGGTCCGCGGCCAGATTGTACCATTGGCGCGGAATTTCACTCTCTTTCAACGGAATCTTCTGCTCCATTCTATTGTCTCCAACCAGGTTGCTTACGGTGAAATTAGCGCATTCACGAGCAGCGCACTGCGCCTTGATAGTCCATGCGCAAATGTCTGTCAAACAAAATTTACCCCGTAGCACGTGGCACGTGGCACGTGGCCGCCGCGAGCACCGGCTATCCTCGGACGCCGCGCCAGCCCCCGTATCGAAAAAGCCCCAAGCCGCACTAGAACACGAGTGCCGCGTATCCGACACTGTCGCGACCGGCGGCGCCCATGTGCCGGACCATGACTTCGTTGCTGTTGGTGTACGCCAGCAGCGATCCTTCTACGACCCCCAGCTTCTTCGCGGCCATGATCGTGGCCGCCGCCGCGCCCGGCCCGCAGGCGTTGCCACGATCGATCGCTTCCGCCAGCAGACGCTCGGAATCGAGTTGCAGCGCCAGGTCGATGAAGTGACGGTCATTCACGTCGCTGGCCCAGCGCAGCCCCTCGGGGCCCTCCCCTTCAGGAGTAAATCCATACCGGGGTCCATAATGAGTTAAATCGGTCGAGCCGATACACACGACTCGCTTTTGGGTTCGTGACACGATGTCCCCGAGAGCCTCGCCCAGCGCCAGCGCGGTCTCGGTCGGAGGCGCCACGATCGGCAGGATCGTCGCCGCGGCGAAGAGATGCTGGATGAACGGAATCTGCACTTCGAGGCTGTGCTCCCGCCGATGGGCGGAGGCATCGGCTACCACCACCTGCGCCTTCAGCAGATGCTCCCTGATCTCACGGTCGATCTCGATGCTGCCCAGAGGGGTTTCCCAACGGTCGCTGTCATCGGCCGCCGGCATCGAGCCGAAGTAGCTATGCGCAGCGCCGCATAACACGAAGGTGTCCACGTGCTCATGGCGTTTCTTGACCGCTGCGAAAACCAGCGCGGCCGTGCGACCGCTGAACGTCCAGCCGGCGTGCGGCACGATGCCCGCCGCAATCGATTCGGGCAACGGTACGTCCAGCGTTGCGGCGTCGATGCACTGACGGACTTCCGCGAGACACGCGTCTCGACCGGCGGGATAGAACTGACCGGCCACGATCGGCTGTCGAGTCTTCATCCGGACCCCCTAATCGCTTGCGTTTGTGGCTGAGGACCCTTATGATGGGGCCAGCGTCCAATGATAGGTATTGTATGTCGCACGATGGAAAAGACAAATGGTATCTGAAAGAACGACTCTCGTAGCCGTGGTAATGGGTTCGGACAGCGACCTGAAGGTCATGGACAGTTGCGTGGAGCAGCTTCGGGAGTTCGGAGTCGAGGCCACGGTGAGAATCCTCTCGGCTCATCGCACGCCGCAACGCGCCACGGAGTTTGCCGAAACCGCCGAAGCCAAAGGAATCAAGATAATCATCGCGGCGGCAGGAATGGCCGCCCATCTGGCGGGCGCCTTGGCGGCCCGGACAACGCTGCCCGTGATCGGTGTGCCGCTGGTGTGTGAGGCCGGTCTGGGCGGGATGGATGCCTTGCTCAGTACAGTTCAGATGCCCCCCGGGGTGCCCGTGGCCACGATGGGAGTGGGCAAGGCCGGCGCGAAGAACGCCGCCATCCTGGCCGTGGAGATCCTGGCCCTCGAAGACAGCGCGCTACGGCGCAAGCTGGCTGAATTCAGGCAACTCCAGGAGCAGAAGGTGCGCGAGAAGGACGCGTCTCTGCCTCAATGATCGCGGCTATCGGAACCGTCGGCAGAATCCGGTGAAGCCCACCCCGAGGAGTACGAAAGCAGCCGTGGCCGGTTCGGGCATAGCGATGGCCAGTCCGAACGTGTCGAGATGACCCGTGTCTGAGTAATAGGCGTCGTAGATACAGAGCCGCCAGGACCCGTAGGCGTCTTCACCATCGAAGGTAGCGAGCGAGCCCAATGGAACGAAGCGGCCTGCGAAGGGCGCCGAGGCCTGCTCGATCGGAGTGTCCGCTTCATCATCGAATGTCGTGCCCTGGTAGTCTTCCCTGTCGAAGTACTCTGTGAAGGGATCGTACATATTCAAGAGCACTCGCGTACCCCGGGGACTCTCGACATACAGTTGCAGATCGAAGACGTTGGAGTGCGTCAGGCTGACGCTCACGTCGAGGTCTTCGATGGTCAGGTGGTGAGGCACCTCGATGATCGCGTCCTCCATCCAGCCTTTGCTGGCGTCCGGATCGGCCGGAATCAGCAAATCAAATGGTCCGCCGTAGAACCATACGACCTCGGCATGCACCTCGACGGCCGGGATCCAGGCGCCGATGAGAATCGACCCCATCAGGGTAGCGGTGAAAGCAACGCGCGTCTTCATCTCG
>CAYNQP010000529.1:2552-3438 GCA_964399325.1 uncultured Pirellulales bacterium | reverse complement strand
CCCCCTTCTCGATAATGCCGCGGTTGACACCGGCGGCAAACGCCTTGTCCTTCCATTTCTTCTTGACCGATTTGGGTTTCATGTCGAGCACGCTCCTGCTCGGGCGAACCAGGGCGGTCGCAGCAACCAGCCCCGTCAATTCGTCCATCGCATAGAGCGTCTTTTCCAGATCGGTCTGCGGCTCGACGTCGGTGCAGATGCCCCAGCCATGAGACAGTACCGCCCGAACGTATTCCTCGGGCCAGCCCCGCTGGCGCAGGATTTCTTCAGTCTTATGACAATGCTGCTCGGGGAATCGCTCGTAGTCCAGATCGTGGACGAGGCCGATAACACCCCACTTCTCTTCATCCTGGCCCCGTTTGCGGGCGCTGTAGCGCATCACGGCCTCGACGGCCAGCGCGTGCCGGATCAGCGCCTCGTTCTCGTTGTACTCCTGCAACAGCGACAAAGCTTCATCGCGTGTCGGTCTGTCTTCCGCCATCTTCACACAACCTCGGTTTCACTGTTACATCGCACTCGGGGTTTACTTTAGCCGCAAGGCCGATGAATTGCAACCATGATTTGCCGGACTCCGCAGGCGAGCAGCGGGATCGCCGGGCGAAACGGAATCCTTGTCATGGTCGTCGCTTGCCGCGGGTCAGCGTGGTGCATCCTTGCTCTTTTCATAGCCTTCAAGGTCCAGAACCAGCAAGCCGCGACCAACACCGGCCGGGTCGCCGTACCTGGCATACTGGAAGGCGATGTACCGCCCATCGTCCGAGACCACTGGGTTCGAGGCCTTGTAGCCGGAATAGTCGGTGAAGTGGGTAAGGCGCTCCGTCTGACCCGAACCATCCAGCGCCAGCTTGTACAATTCGTCGTAGTGGATGCCCTTGTGGTTGTGCTT
>CAYNQP010000529.1:0-2542 GCA_964399325.1 uncultured Pirellulales bacterium | reverse complement strand
CGAGCGTGTGCTTGCCATCGGGTAAGATGCCCTCCGGCTCGTCGTATTGGCCCGGCGCTAGCGAGTAGTTGACCACCTTGCCCGTGGCGAGATCCAGCCCCGCGACCTCGGTACCCTGATAGCCATAGGCGCTGAAGATCAGTTCCTTCTCATCCGGCGGGCGGAAATTCTGCGTCTCGATATCGCACTCGAAAGGCAGGTCCTTCTTGTCGAGAATCTTCGTCTTGTTGGCTAGTGTGGGTGCGCCGTTCTCATAGACGATGTCGGCAGTGTAGAAGGCGCCTCGCTGCGTCCAGGCGATGTGCATCCTGCGGCGTGAAACGGCCGGACCTTCCGAGCATTTCTCTCCCAAAGGCACCGGGGGGCCGGAGAGATCCTTCTTGAGCACCCACAGCTCGGCGTTTCGCTCGCTTCGGCTGGCACCGGGATCCTCGACGCTGAAGCTCCGCGCCCCCGAGAGAAGGATGTCGCCGCTGGGCACGTACAGCGCCCGCGTGTAGCCTTCGTGGTAGTAGTGGTGCGTCATGGGCCGAAGCACGCCGGTGGCGACTTCGACCTCGTAGACGTCGCCGTAGGTCTTCTCCATAAACAGGATCCGCTTGCCGTCGTGCGACCAGTCGGCACGCTGGCCGAAATGGGTCGCGCGCGTAATGTACGATGGCAGCTCATCCAGCGGCGACTTGCCCGCCTTGTCGGTCGGCGGAGTCTGACCGGCCGCAGCGATGCAGCCCGACAGGACCAGAGCGAAAACAGCGATTCTGCGATGCATGCGTTTCTCCTTCTTGTGCGGAGACGCAAAATGTTGCGTCTCTACCGGTACGTGCGGCCGACGTATTCGACAATCGCTTTCTTGACCTCAAGGGGGTCGATCGCCCCAAGATCACGATAGAGGATCTCGCCGCCGGGCTTGACCAGCAGCGTATAGGGAATCGGTCCGGGCCAGTTCTCATCCACCGCGTCGATGAGGGCGTAGATATCCGCATCGAAGCTGAACTGGTAATTCTGGAACGAGGCCTGCTTGTCTTTGAGAAACGCGAGCACCTTGCCCTTTTCGCTCGCCGCATCAACGCTGATACTCACCAGCTCGAACTCGCGGCCCCGGTACATGCGATTGATCGTGACCAATTCCGGGAACTCGATCACACACGGGCCGCAGTGCGTCGCCCAGATATTGATAAGACGCAGCTTGCCGCTGTCGTTCTTGACGAGTTTCCTGACACCCTCCAGGTTGATCGGCTCGGCCGTAACAGGTTCTTTCGCCCAGGCTTCGAACGCCTGCGCGACTGAACCGCTCTTGGATGCCCACTTGACCGAGCAACCGAACGTCCGGGTCGTCGCAACGGGGACGGGCTCGCCCTTCAGCATCGCCTCAATCGCGTTGCGGGTATCGGACGAAGTCACTTGGCTGGGATTCTTCTCGTTGTTATCCACACGGCCGGCGTAACGAAGCTTGCGTTGGCTATCGAAGATGAACACATGCGGCGTCGCGACGGGGCCATACGCCTTGGATACCTTCTGCATATCGCCATCATAGAGATACGGGAAATTGAAGCCCTGGTCCTTGGCGCGAATCTTCATCTCGTCGAGCGCATCGCTCAGATCGCTGTAGCCCAATTCATCCAGCCGCACGGCATTGGGATCGTTCGGAGAAATGGCCACCAGGGCCACGCCCTTGTCCTTGTAGTCGGCGGCCAGCTTCTTGAGCCGCTCCTCGTACGCCTGCGCGGTCGGGCAATGATTGCACGTGAAGATGATGACGAGAATCTCCGCCTTGCTGTACTCGGCGAGCGTGTGCATCTTCCCATCCACCCCCGGCAGATGGAAGTCCGGAGCCCGAGCACCGAGCTCCAAGGTCTTGATCTCCTGGGATGCGGCCCAGCCAATGCCAGTAACAAGAAGAACCAGCAACGCCAAGGTCAGGATGTGACTACGGTGTCGAGCCATTTTGTACCTCCTATTTTGCGATCTCAAACGGCCAATGGCTTTCTATCATACAGGTCAGCAAAGGTCGGTACGCGGTAGTGACTTTGTCATCCCGTTCGACTTCGCTCAGGGCAGGCTCTGAGGCCAAGCCGAAGGATCTGGCCATCGCATAAGAGGCTCTTCCCGCTCGCGACCCAGATCCTTCACTCCGTTCAGGATGACAAGACGGAACGCACAAACAATCGCAATCCGTATGATTTCGATAATAGCGAACTAGGACCTTCCGAAGCAATGTACCATTATACACAGTAGCGAGCCCGTGGCTCGTCAAAACCACTGGCAATTGAGCCCATTCCGTGCTACGATGCTACTATGATTCGCACACCCACGCATCGTACTCCAACCCATCCGGGGGAAATGCTCCTGGAGGAATTTCTCAAGCCGATAGGCCTGACGCAACGCCAACTGGCCCAGACCATCCATGTGCCGTACCAGCGCGTCAACGAGATCATCAACAGCCGGCGCGGCATGACCCCGAGCACGGCACTACGCATGGAGAAATTCCTCGGCATATCGTCGAGTTTCTGGATGAACCTCCAACTGCGCTGGGACCTGTACC
>CAYNQP010000528.1:0-3445 GCA_964399325.1 uncultured Pirellulales bacterium | reverse complement strand
TGATCGACTTAAAGGGCTGTTCCTGTGTGCCTGGCGTGTCCGACCGGTTCACCCCCCCTTCCTGGTCGATCCAGATGTGGGTGTATTCGGCGGCAAGCCCACAGATGCTTGTGAGCATGAGGAAAGCCGCACCCGCCAAAACGATTGTTGAAGTTCTCTGCGTCATTTTCCGCCTCCTTCTGCCTTTAGGGTGATGGAAACCGCGCACCAGATGAAAAAGTCCCTCCAGACCCTCCACAATTGCCTCGCAACTGCGGTACTGGTGCTGAAACGTATCCTCCAGACAAGACCCTGGCCAGAGTCCACACAGAAAACTGCCTAGTCCTATATAACCAGAGTCTACCCACCAATATATCCGATAGGACCCGACACTTCAAGTGAAAAACGGCCTCTTTCGCCGGCCGCTGGTACCCGCATGGCGACTGATGCATTCTGGGTGGGGGGTGTCATCGCCCGAAGTCTGCTGCTATAATCCTGTGACAGTTCCTTACTGGAGGTGCACAGATGCCGCAACGGCTCAAGGAGAAGGTTGCCATTGTGACGGGCGCCAGCCGCGGAATCGGCAGGGCGATTGGCGTGGCCCTCGGCGCTGAGGGCGCGACGGTTGTTCTGTCAGGACGCTCCGAGCCTGACTTGAAAGTGACGGCGCAGCAGGTAACTGCCGCGGGTAGCGCTGCTGAGGTGGTCCTCACCGAGTTGGGGGACGAGGAATCGATCGCAAACCTTGTGCGTGTGACAGAGCAGTGCTTCGGCCGGCTCGATATCCTCGTTAATAATGCTGGTATCACCCATTTGGCCGCGTTCGAAGAGACAAAAACCGAAGACCTGGACCGCTGCTGGGCGATCAATGCCCGGGCGCCGTTTATCCTGTGCCGCGAGGCGCTGCCTTTGCTGAAGAAGGCCGAGCGCGGTTACATTGTCAACATCGCCTCGGTCGTCGGCGTTAAGGGATATCCGTTCCAGAGTGCCTACACTGCCTCCAAACATGCCCTGCGCGGGATGAGTATGTCATTGGCCGAGGAGTTACGCGGCTCCAGCGTTCGCGTGCATGTGATCTGCCCGGGTGGCGTCGATACGGAACTGGTCGCGCGCGTGCGCCCTGATCTTAATAGGGCCGATCTTATCGGGCCTGACGAACTCGCCGAGTTAGTTGTCTATCTCGTTACACACAAGGGAAACGCCATCTTGGATGAGTTGCACGTACGCAGGGCCACGGCAGCGCCCTGGTTTGTTTCGTGACGAAATGGGAATGGGCGACATACGCAAGATACTGTTCGTTGGGCTGCTGGCCGTCGTTTCGGGCACCGCGGCAGGGCAGGACACGAGAACCGTCTACTTGTCGGGTCGAGGCAACGACGATCCGGTCCAGTGGGACTTTTTCTGCACCGCCGGGCAAAACAGCGGCCGATGGACGACTATCGATGTCCCTTCGAATTGGGAGCTCAAGGGCTTCGGCTCGTACCACTACGGCGGCGACCGGCGCAAGTCCAACGAGCAGGGCAAGTACAAACGCACCTTCACGATCCCAAATGACTGGCAAGCCAAACGCATCTTCCTTGTGTTCGAGGGAGTGATGACGGACGCCGAGGTCCGGGTCAACGGCCAATCGGCCGGGCCGAAACACCAGGGAGGCTTCTACCGCTTTGAATACGAGATCACCAGTCTGCTCAAGCCCGGTGAGAATCTCCTGGAGGTGACGGTCAGCAAGGTCTCGTCCAACGCAAGTGTCGAGCAGGCGGAGCGTCAAGCCGACTACTGGGTCTTTGGTGGCATCTATCGCCCCGTCTATCTCCAAGCGGTGCCACGGGAGTTCATCGAATGGGTGGCCGTGGATGCGCAGGCCGATGGGGCCTTCCGCATAGATGCCCATCTCAACGCAAATCAAATTAACGATACTGTCAAGGTCGAGATTATAGGCCCCGATGGTGAGTCGCTTGGTCGGCCCGCTGAGACGAAGATCGCGCCGGGCGAGAAGACCGCGACTGTCCGGACGCAGGTCAGCGGGCACAAGACTTGGACGGCTGAGACACCGAATCTGTACAAGGTCAAGGTGAGCCTGCTTGAAGGCAGCCGGACGATTCACACCGTGACGGAGCAGTTTGGCTTCCGCACGTTCGAGGTCCGGCCGGGCGATGGCCTGTATCTCAACGGTCAGAAGATCCGCCTCAAGGGAGTCTGCCGGCACAGCTTCTGGCCCGATTCCGGGCGGTGCCTCAGCCGCAAGATCAACTACGATGACGTGCGCCTCATCAAAGAAATGAACATGAACGCGGTGCGCATGTCGCACTATCCTCCGGACAGGGATTTCCTGGAGGCGTGCGACGAACTGGGCCTGTACGTGCTGGATGAGCTGGCGGGCTGGCAGAAGCCGTCTTACGATACCGAGATCGGCAAGAAGCTTGTCAAAGAGATGGTCCCGCGCGACGTGTGCCATCCGTGCATCCTGTTCTGGGACAACGCCAACGAAGGCGGCTGGAACCGCGACCTGGACGGCGAGTTCGCCCTCTATGACCCGCAGAAACGGACGGTCCTGCACCCCTGGGAGAATTTCGGCGGCATCGACACCGACCACTACGAAAGCTACGCCAGCACCCTCCGCAAGCTCAACAGCGGCACCCTGTTCATGCCCACCGAGTTCCTGCACGGCCTCTACGATGGCGGCCACGGCGCCGGGCTC
This sequence comes from uncultured Pirellulales bacterium, assembly GCA_964399325.1. Classification (GTDB taxonomy): domain Bacteria; phylum Planctomycetota; class Phycisphaerae; order Sedimentisphaerales; family Anaerobacaceae; genus JAFGLV01. Next base: position 768 of record CAYNQP010000528.1, on the reverse strand, counting down.
AACGACTACTGGAACGCGATGGTCGCTTCGCCGATGGGCGCCGGCGGGTTCCTCTGGGCCCTGGTCGATGAGGGCGTCGTCCGCACCGACGAGGGCGGGCGGATTGACGTGCGCGGCAATCTCGCTCCCGATGGCATCGTCGGCCCCTATCGCCAGAAGGAAGCCAGCTTCTACACGATCAAGGAAATCTGGTCCCCGATCCAGATTCCGCTGGAAGACCTCTCCGCCAACTTCGACGGCAAGCTCCCCGTCGAGAACCACTACGATTTTACGAATCTCAAACACTGCCGATTCACGATGGAGCTGGTAATGTTCCCCGGACCCGAACAAAAGCGCGATGGTTACGACGCCGTCTCGGAGAAGACCGTCGGTGCACCGGACGTGCTGCCGCATGGCAAAGGCACTCTCGATCTTGCACTGCCCGGCAACTGGCGAGATGCCGACGCGCTGTACCTGACGGCCCATGACCCTGGTGGCAGAGAAATCTGGATATGGACGTGGCCCATTCAGCGACACGGTCATTATCGCGATGAATACGTGGCGACCAGGACCTCGGATGATGCACAGACCAAGGCCATTGTCAGAGACGGCGCCATTCATGTCGAGGCGGGGGATCTGGCCATAGTGTTCGATGTCAACACGGCTGAGGTCACGAATGTCACTGTGGCCGGCAGGGCGATTGCCTTCACCGGCGGTATGGTGGTGCCGGGGGAAGTGGAGACGCAAAATGTTGCGTCTCTACGAGCCGACCAGGAAGGTGATGCTGTC
>CAYNQP010000527.1:0-3447 GCA_964399325.1 uncultured Pirellulales bacterium | reverse complement strand
GAATCAAGAAGTCCGGCTCCGTTGTGCTGCCTTCCTCAAGAGTCTTGCGGAATTCCGTCGCGTCGATCTCTATCATTGCCTTGAACTTGGCCTTCGCCTCTGGATAGCTCCGTTCGAGCTTATCTGCGATTTCGTTTGAGTAGATAATCCGCCATTCGGATTCATCGTAGTAAGTGTAGACCATGGTTGGGCTTCCCGGCCCTTCTACCATTGGTTTCAGGAAGCAGGCAAAGAAATCGTCTTGGGCATACTCATTCCTTCCTCCGCCGAGATAAGGAGGGAAGAACCAGTGTCCCTTTGCCCCGGGGTGGTAGTATAGCATGGGGCCACCAAACCGTTCCACGATGAAGAGTCGCTTGAAGCCAATGCCCAACCTGCCGTATCGGGCTGCATGGGACCTCACCGTGGACAGCTTTAACTCCGTAAAACATGTTCTCGCGGGGTTGGGTCTCGTGACACTCGGGTGGTCAGGCGTGAACTTGTCCTCGCCCGGATCTGTTGTCATCCAGAGGCCGAATTTCAGGATACTCTTCAATCTCTTCAAATACGCCTCTGTTACGCGGCCATCGGTAATCGAGGAGCTCTCGGTAATCCACTGTCGCTCGTATTTCCAATCTATATCTTTTCCAGTCCAGTGGATCAGAAAATCACTATGGGCGGGAACATAGTGGCGGAAATCCTGCTCGGTCCCTTGCGAGTGGGTTGTGCTGTCAGTCATTGCTGCTCCTCGGAGCGAGATCGGACTAAGGTTGCCGGCTCGCTCCGTAAGATGATAGTAGCTGTGCCTCATCCCTGCGTTCATATCCTAATGACAGTCCCTTGACATATCGGCCTGACAAGCTGAAGAGATTAGCCGGATCAGGTGGACTACAGATTGATGGCCCGATAACCGTTATCCACTCTGCCGCCAGATAATACCAACGTACTGGTACAGTCTGGCCTCGCTGTAAAGGTTGAAAGATTCTGCCTCGCGGGGTAAGCTGGGGCTGGATCATGAAATCTCACCATGTAAGGAGGCATAGGCTGTGGGGACAATGGCAGAAGGGGTCAGGCAGGCGGTTGAGAATTGTTTGAAGGTCATCGCGGGCGAGCGGGTCGTTATCATTACCGACGCCCAGACGCGTGAGATTGGCGAGGCGCTGCGGACAGCGGTAGCTTCGAGCGACGAGCGACGTGCCACGAGCGACGAACCCGTCGTCGACTTCTTCGTGATGGAGGATTTCGGACCGCGGCCGGTTTCGTTCCCGCCGGTGATTGCGAAGGCGATTGCGGTGGCCGATATCAGCATCTACGCGGCTCAGGGCACCAAGGGCGAGCTGGCCAGCTTTCGCCAGCCGATGCTGAAGGCCATCGAGGCCAACAAGAAGCTGCGGCACGCGCACATGATTGGGATCACGCCGGAGATCATGTGCGATGGGATGTGCAGCGACTACGCCGAGATACAGAGAATCAGTCGGCTCGTCTATGAACGGGTCAAGAACGCTAAGGCAATCCGCGTCGCAACGGACAAAGGTTGCGACTTCACCGCCGAGTTCAGCCCCTCACTCAAATGGACGATCAGCGATGGCGACATTCAGCCGGGGCATTGGAAGAACCTGCCCGACGGGGAAGTCTTTACAGCACCGGCCAACCTCAACGGTACGGTGGTCATCGACGGCTGCTTGGGCGATTTCTTCACGGAGAAATACGGATCGCTCGCGCAAACACCCGTGGCCGTCGAAGTGAAAGAGGGTCGGGCGATTCGAGAGACGCTGCGCTGCGACAACGAGCAACTGCTGGGGGAGTTGGCGCAGTACGTCTTCGAGACGGATGAGAACAGCAGCCGGGTGGGCGAGTTCGCCATCGGCACCAACACCGGCCTGACGAAGCTGATCTACAACCTGCTCCAGGACGAGAAGTTCCCCGGCGTACACGTCGCCTTCGGCAGTCCCCTGCCCGGCAAGACCGGCGCCAAATGGGACAGCAAGGCCCACGTGGACGGCGTCATCCTCGCCCCCACGATCACCGTGGATGGCCAGGTCCTGATGGAGAAGGGCCGGTTCCGTTTCGATTGAACAACTGCATATGAACCATCTCGAAGGAGAACACTATGCCGCGTCCATGGAGTGCCGTTTCATTATTGCTTTCACTGGTGTTGCTGGCCGGCTGCGCCGAGTCGGGCAAGACCACCGGCCCAGTTGGCGGTGACGCCGGCTTCGTGCCGCTCTTCGACGGCGCGAGCTTTGCGGGTTGGGAAGGTCCACGCGAGATGTTTCGCATCGAGGACGGCGCGGTCGTCGGCGGCACACTGAGCGCGGCCATTCCGCACAATGCGTTCCTGTGTACCACCGACACCTACGGCGATTTCGAGCTGCGGCTGGAGTTCAAGCTGCTGGGCGAACAGGCGAACGCGGGGGTGCAGTTTCGCAGCCGGCGCGTGCCGGACCATTATGAAGTCAGCGGCTACCAGGCCGACATGGGGCAGCAGTACTGGGGCTGCCTCTACGATGAATCGCGACGCAACCGGGTGCTGGCCGGCGCGAGCCCGGAGAACATGGCCGAGATCGTGCATTTCGGCGACTGGAACGACTACCGCATTCGCTGCGAAGGCAAGCACATCCAACTGTGGGTGAACGGCGTCCAGACCGTGGACTACACCGAGCCCGACGACGCCATCGAACAGACCGGCGTGATCGGCCTGCAGATTCACGGTGGTTCGCCCAGCGAGGCATGGTACCGCCACATCCGGCTCAAGCGACGGTGAGGATCGGGCAGTGAAGCCGCATTCTTCTGAACGGGAGGAGCATCTGTTTTGAGTAGATTAGCGAAGAGACTCGGCCAAAGCCAAGCAAAGCCGAGTGATATCGTCCCCCAATATCCCTACAGCGATGCGCGCCATCCTCAGTTATTGGCGGACATCGTCGAGAGCCTCCTGGCCGGGGAGCGGCTGTTTCTCTCGGGCGGGGCCGGGACCGGCAAGACAACCATGGTCAGGAAGATCGCCGAGGCGATTGGCCGCAGACAAAGGGAAATCGTGCTGACTGCCTCGACCGGGCTGGCCGCGTGCCAACTGCGTGACGAGACAGGCCTCCATAGCTCGCGTTATGTCAAGGGCCCCACCACGCTCCACTCGGCGGCTCACCTGCCGATCGTGGAGATGCCCGACACGAATCGGCGGATCAGCTCGGGACGGCGGAAACTCGAAAAGGCCTACATCATCGTCATCGACGAGATCAGCATGGTCGATAGAGTCACGTTCGAGCGATTCCTCACGAGGGTTTCGCCCGGAACGGGCTTGCTCGTCGTCGGGGACTTCTTCCAGCTCCCGCCGGTCCTCAGGAACGAGGAGGGGCTACCCGACTTTGCCTTCCACAGCCCAGCGTTCGCGGGTTTCAAATTGATTGACCTACAGACGGTCCTGCGCCAGGCAGAGCCTCATTTCATCGAGTTCCTCAAGTCCCTCAGAGA
>CAYNQP010000526.1:0-3449 GCA_964399325.1 uncultured Pirellulales bacterium | reverse complement strand
ATCGCTATCGTCAGGCGCACGGTACACGGCCCGGCGGATGGAGCTTCTGCCAAATTCGAGAACCAAAAGGAGAGTTTATCCTGCCACCGCGCGGACGCAACGGGTTTTCAGATAAAAGGCTGGATGATGTGCGTGGACGTTCAGTCCTCTCGCGGCTGGCGGACGTGAGGCCGCGACGGATCGGGAGAGATGGAGTCAGGATAGAAGACCCGCATTTCCTCCCAGGTGAACTGAGCCTTGGCCGGGTCCCCCACCTTCTCGTAGCAGCCGATCAGCATGCTGAGGGCCGACTTGTGGTGGGAGAATCCATCCTGCTGGAGTCTTTGTCCCTTGTCGGGTCCAAGCGCTCGCACCTGCTCGAGGTGCGGAATCGCTTCCTCGTGGCAGTCGTCCTGAATGTACAGCATCGCCAGCTCATAGTGGGCCGGCTTGTTGGTCGAGTCCGCTTCCGCCGCCCTCTGATAGGCCGCCAGGGCTAGGTCGAGATCACCCTCCGCCTTGTGTATGCGACCTAATTGGCACCAAGCCCGACTGTTATCGCCGTCGATCAGCAGCGCCTTGTTGCACTGGCGTTTGGATTCATCAAAGAGGCCGAAGGCCGAATAGGCCTCCGCTCGACTGAGAATCTGGGTGACCATCAAAGGCCGGATGATGAACAGGGCCAGCACGATCAGGATGACGCTGTAGGAGCCCTTGGCCGCCAGTTCCTTCTGTTCCTGCCGGAGGCCACACTTTCTGCGATAGATGATCTGTCTGCCCTGCATATCACGCCCATCAGCCAACAATGATGAAGTAGATGCCGAGAACCATCAGGACGTTGCCGGCCACCAGTTGAACTCGCTGCTCGATCGAGCACATGCGGGTCTGGAGTCTCCGAATCAGGTCGGGTTTGATCAGGCTGGTCAACACTCCGACGGCAAGAACCGGGAAGCTCTGGCCCAAGGCAAAACTCGCAAACACGGCCAGCGAATAGGACCAGGACATGTGCTTGGCCACCACGACCCCGGCCAACACGAGCAACCCCGCCCCACAACAGGGACACGCCGGCATCACCAGCAGTCCGAAGAAACCTCCGAACAGGAACGCACCTGCGAAGCTCACCGTGTTTAGCCCTTTGGCGATGCGTTGGCACCCCCTGGGCAGAAGGCGCACGCCGACAAGACCCGACACCAACAACCCGGTGATGAACAGGACAATGCCCAGGAGCCAGTAAACGTACTTGTTGATTTGCACGACTTGGTGGATGACACCGCCTGTGAAAGCGGTGATCGCTCCCAGCAGGACATAGGTCACAACAAGCCCGAGCGTGAACAGGGCCGTTTGGAGCAGAGCCTGTCTCTTGGAGGATCCCGAACCAGCAACATAGCCCACTACGACCGGCAGTCGAACCACGGTACACGAGCTCAGGGATGCGGCGGCTCCGATCCAGAACACAATAAACAACGCCGGCGGAGATTCGCCGAAGAGTCTCTCGATAGTTGCAGTCACCCTGTGCCTCTTATAGCCTTGCCGCCCCAGCTACATCCAAAATGTATAAAACAAAAACCCGCGGGAGAAATATGCAACTTAGTTGCATTTTCATGCGCACCCGTGTATGATGGGTTTCGTACGCACATGTAGGACGACTTGCGCACTGGATTTGGATTGGGAGTGGCTTGGCCTATGCCAAACAGAATCTCAGCTATTGCCTCTGAACTACGCAATCACGCCCCGTTTACGCTGTTCGGGGCCGCCACGGGGATTGTCTGCATGCTTCTGTTCAGGAACGCCGGGGCCCAGATCAGCCATGGGCTCTTCTTGGTGTTTCACCCGGCCCACGTGATTCTCTCGGCCGTTGTAACCGCTTCTCTATTCCGACTTTATGAGAAGAAGGCGGGTCTCCTGAGGATACTGCTTATCGGGTACGTGGGCTCGATCGGCGTCGCGACGTTGAGCGACTGCGTCCTTCCCTTCTTCGGCGAGAGCCTCCTGGGGGTAGCGATACCCATCCACGGCGATCTGCACAGCGACGAGGAGGCACAAGATCATGCAGGCAACGGCGCCTCGCCCAGTGCATCCGAGTCCGAATCGCATGAGGAGGGGGAAGGCAGCGTCCGGGCGCGCATGCACCTGGGCTTCATCGAGGATTGGTATATCGTTAATCCCGCGGCCATCCTGGGCGTTCTCATCGCATGGTTTCTTCCTCGAACGAAGTTCCCCCACGCCGGCCACGTTCTGGTCAGCACCTGGGCCTCCTCGTTCCATGTCCTGATGAACACGCACCGAGAGCTGTCGACGACCATGTTTGTCGGGGTCTTTGTGGTGCTGTTCATCGCGGTCTGGCTGCCCTGCTGTGTCAGCGATATCATTTTCCCGCTGTTGTTTGTGAAATCCGCGCCGTTGTGCCTACACCACGGCCACGAGACGGAGGCCCCTTCATGAAGCCAGATCTTGACGACCAAGCCCGGCAGATGCTGACGAACGCCGAGTTGTATTGCACGGAGGCCCGGATCGCCATCCTGAAGGTGCTTTTCCAGGCATCCCGGCCGGTACGCCAAGATCAGATTGCCCAACGATTGGCTCGCAAGGCGATAAACAAGGTCACCATCTATCGAACCCTCGAGTCTCTGGTGAAAGTCGGGCTGGTGCACCGCGCCTTCATGCAGAAGCGGGCCTGGCACTTCGAATTAGCCAATCATTGCAGCGAAACACAATGCCATCCGCATTTCACGTGTTCGAGTTGTGGTGCGATACACTGCCTGACGGGGTTTCCCGTGCCCATGGCGACGAGCCCCTACAAGGGCTTTGTCATTCAGCATCAGCAGGTACGACTCGAGGGACTGTGCCCGGCCTGCGCGTGAGCGGAAAGCGCCGCAACCATCCCGTGGCGGTCCTTGGGGCCGAAGTCACCGATGACGCCACGAATGCACGATACACAGATGAAAAGCATTGCGAACAGATCGAGAGACCTCAGCCGCAAGGCATTGACCCTGTCGGCGTGCGCCAAGTGCAAGAGCCAACACCCCAAGGGAAGAGCCAGCCATGAGAATGGATCGATCTGACTTCGCATCCAGCGACTCGATCGGCAAGCGAATCAGCGCCTTTACGCTCATCGAGCTCTTGGTAGTCATTGCGATCGTCGCCGTGCTGATGGGCATCCTCCTGCCCTCGCTGAATCGGGCGCGTCAACAGGCCCGCAAGATCGCGTGCGCCAGCAACATGCGGCAGATGGGTATGGCGCTGCTGACTTATCTCCCTGACGCCGAGTACCGATTACCGCCCAGCTCGTGCCACCTCATCGATCCCAACGATCATTGGCTGCGTGTCCTGACACGCTGCGCGCGCGAGCAGCTGCTCTTTCGCTGTCCGAGCGACACGGCCAAGGAATTCGTCGACTGGAATCAACCGCTTGCCGGGCAGAAAGATGCGCGATACTCGAGTTTTGCGGTCAACGCCCTGCTCGATCCTGT
>CAYNQP010000525.1:0-3450 GCA_964399325.1 uncultured Pirellulales bacterium | reverse complement strand
AAAGTATGGTCACACCCGAGGAGAGCCAGGAGTGTCTTTCAGGTCGAGTCCCGCTGTCAATGAGGAGTCCCCATTCCAAACAACACCAGCAGATGGATGCGGTTGGGCAGAGGGTGATGTGGACTTCTGGAGTGGTCCGACACGTCAGGACCTCTCAGGTGGCGATAGCGCGGGCTACGCCAGCAATGCAAGCACCCTTCTCGGGCCCAGCCTTGCGGCCGCTCGCAGGGCCTCGTCAGCATCGCTTGCGATTTCCGCCGCGAAATGCGCTCCAACTTCCGCGGCGGTTGGGCCATTCAGACAGGTCCGCCATTCGCGCGCCTCGCCCGACTCTTCCGCCGGCGACATCTCTCCTTCGGCAGTATCCTCGCACGGGGTATCGCCGCCAAGTGCGGCGGCGGACAAGCCTGCGGACACCTTTGAAGGCTCTTCCGTATCTGGTGCAGCCACATGCCCCAACAAACGCCCCTCGGGAACAATCCCTGCAGTCGTTTCCATGCGGTTCATCGCAGACCCTCCCCCGTTCTTTCTTGGATCGGCCACCATCGAGCACGTGCTACGCCCGCTCCCTTGCTGCTAAAAGTATAACTCAACCGACGCGCCTTCCAAATCCAGGCTTGCCCGTGTTTTCCTGGTGTTCGCCCCACATCCCCAGAAGCAAATCCCGCCTCCCAACGGACGGGCCAGATCGCAAGTGCATCCTTCGGCCCTTGTAATCTCGTCTTCTGACCCTATAATGAGGACTCACTTGCTTGTTGGAGATCTGAGAATATGGCGAAATTGACGAAACTGGACGACATCGTGTCGCTGTGCAAAAGGCGTGGTTTCATCTTTCAATCGAGCGAAATCTACGGCGGCCTAGCGAGTTGCTACGACTACGGGCCACTCGGCGTGGAGCTTAAGAACAACGTCAAGCGCGCCTGGTGGAAGCATGTCGTCCAGATGCGGGATGATGTCGTCGGCCTGGATTGCAGCATTCTTATGCACCCGCTGGTCTGGAAGGCTTCCGGGCACGCCGACAAATTCGCCGATCTCGTCTCCGAGTGTAAGAAGTGCAACACGCGAACCCGGGTGGATCACCTGAAGGACAAGGACACGCCCCAGGCCCAGGAGCACACCGAACACGTCTCGCTCGATGCCACCCAAAGCGAGGAGCACGATCTGCGTAACAAGGTCTGTCCGAACTGCGGCGCGGTCGGCCAGTTCACGGCCCCCATGCCCTTCAAGCTGATGTTCGAGACTCAGATGGGCGCCAATGTCGAGGATTCGATGACCATGTATCTGCGGCCGGAGACGGCCCAGGGCATTTTTGCGAATTTCCGAAACGTGCTCGATTCGACCCGCGTGAAAGTCCCCTTCGGCATTGCTCAGATCGGCAAGAGCTTCCGCAATGAAGTCACGACCAAGGCGTTCATCTTTCGCACGCGCGAGTTCGAGCAGGCGGAAGTCGAGTTCTTCTGCGAGCCCGGGACCGACGAACAGTGGTACGAGAAATGGAAAGCCGCGCGTTTCGCCTGGTATACCGACCACGGGATCAAGAAAGACAATCTTCGCTTCCGCGACCACGATCCCGACGAGCTGGCCCACTACGCCAAGGCGTGCGTCGATGTGGAGTACAAGTTCCCCTTCGGCAGCGGCGACTGGCAGGAGCTCGAAGGCATCGCCAACCGCACCGACTACGACCTGCGTCAACATCAACGCGGCATGCGCAGCACAAACGCGTGGTACGAGAACGAACGCGACCTTACCAAGGTCAAACTGGTTGACGAAGCCGAGGACTATCAAAAAGGCCCGCTGTCTTTCTTCGACGACCAGAAGCAATCGCGCTACATCCCCTACGTCATCGAGCCCAGTGCCGGCATAGACCGCAGCACCTTGGCCTTCCTGGTCGACGCCTATGACGAGGAGGAGGTCAAAAGCGACACGCGTAACCTGCTGCGGTTCCATCCGAGCCTGGCCCCGACCAAAGCGGCCGTCTTCCCGCTGGTGAAGAAGGACGGAATGCCCGATATCGCCCACAACATCGCGAACGATCTAAAGCGCTATTTCTCCTGCTTCTACGACGAGAAAGGAGCTGTTGGACGGCGCTACCGCCGGCAAGACGAGGCGGGAACCCCCTTTTGCCTGACCGTGGACGGACAGACGCTGGAAGACCAGACCGTCACCGTACGCGAGCGCGACTCGATGGAACAAGTGCGCGTCTCTACCGATCAGCTCAAGGCCTACCTCCGCGACAAGCTGGATATGTAGGCTCGTGCGGCCCCATGAATCGACGCGGGCTACTCATATGCATACCACGCGATGGCCTCGTAGGTCCAGACCGACGAAGGATAGGTGGTGATGATAGAGTCCTTCTCGGTCTCACTGATCGTGTAGAAATGCCCACTGTTCAGCGGAGACCAGAAACGATAGACCGGCTTGGTTCCGTCCGGCTGCGAGCCTTCGGGATACGCATAGAATGCCACACCTTCATAGGTCCAGACCGAACTGGGATACGTGGTGATAATGGAGTCACGCTCCGCTTCGTTGGCCGTATAGAAATGTCCACTGTTCAACGGTGACCAGAAACGATACACAGGAACCAACCCCGGAGTGTCATCGTCAACAAGAGCGTGGTAGACCATACCCTCATACGTCCAGATGCTCGGCGCATACGTAGCCTGGATGGAGTCTCTCTCTGCCTTGTTCATCGTGTAGAAGTGTTTGGAGTTTAGAGGGGACCAAAAGCGGTACATCGGAGCGGATCGCATGAATCCGGTCTCCAGGCCCGCCCCCAGAGTCGTGGTCGGGAATCCGGACATGGTGCCCGTACCGCCTGGCAGTGTGTGACTGGTCGCCAGGAGCCAATCACCACCAGAGTAGTCGCTCGCAGCACTGTTCACGCGGTAGTAGAAGGAGGCCGTCTGTCCCGTGTTCGTTACCTCCACTTTCAGGTCTACAACCGCCGTGTTCGGGTCCAATCCTTGAATCACGACCCCACCGCCATCGTCGGGAGACCACCACCAGTCATAGTCATCACCTTCATCCCACCTCTCCACATAGGCTTGGATGACAAGAGCGTTGTCGAACTCGCTCCCCATGTATTCGCCTGTAGCCCAATAGGCCAGTACACCTACCTGAAGATCGCTCTCGTCGAGGCTTCCGCCCCCAACTCCCACACCGTAGTAGCGGAAGTACGGCGTCGAAGCTCCGAAACCAGGATTCGTGAAGTTCGAGAATCTCGCGGCCGTCGTCCATTGCGTGGCAACAGGAGCAGCAGCACCGTCTGCCCCCAAAAAGGCGAAGCCTTCAGTCTCCAGGAAGCCCGTGGCAAAAGTATCATATGTTGTGTATGGATCGGCGGTCTGCATGGTGCGCCCGCGGGCGTTCATCTTAGCCGGCAGCCCTACCGTGGAACAGTCCACCGAGAGTTCCACGACCGATCCAGAGACGGCTATCACGCCTCCCTCG
>CAYNQP010000524.1:0-3462 GCA_964399325.1 uncultured Pirellulales bacterium | reverse complement strand
AGTGTGACTACGATATCATGCTGCCGGACGTGCTCGAAGGTCGGCATTTCGACGATGAGGTCATGGTCTACGGCTTCCATGATTCGGCCCCGCGCCTGCAGATCAAGGACGGCGGCACGTACGGCGTCCCCTATAAGGCGCTGCGCGTCAAAGGCATCGACAACCTGCTCGCCGCCGGCATGATGATCACGTCGAACCACGAGGCCCACATGTCCACGCGCAACACGGTTTGGTGTTTGGGCCAGGGCCTGGGCGCCGGCGCCGCGGCCGCCCTCTGCGCGAAGAAGAACTGCGGCACGCGCGAATTGGCCTACCGCGATCTGAGAGATGCGCTTGTCAAAGGAGGTGTGTACCTGGAGAGTTGATATACTGAGCGATATGCCATGTCCCCAGCGGGGCAAGGTGTCGTGTTCACATAACTGACGATGGTGTCGTGTGCATGGGAGGCAAAGACTATGAAGTGTCCTGCTTGTAGTAGACAACTGCAACAAATGGATGTTGGAAACGTCGTCGTGGACGTGTGTGAGAACGGTTGCGGCGGAATCTGGTTCGACAACCATGAGCTCGAGAAGGTCGATGAGAAACACGAGTCGGCCGGAGAGAAGTTGCTGGATATCCCGAGGGACCCGGGCGTCGTCGTCGATCATACGCAGCAACGCTTGTGCCCCAAATGCGGGGGCCAGCCGATGCTCGCCCATTTCATGAGCGTCAAACACGAAGTTGAGGTGGACGAATGTCCCGCCTGCAGAGGATTCTGGCTGGACTATGGGGAGTTGGGCCAGATTCGCGCTCAGTATGAGACCAAGGAAGATCGGCAGAGGGCGGCCGAGCAGTACTTCGAAGATGTCTTCGGCGATGAGCTGGCCCGAATGACCCAGGAGAGCGAGCAGAGGCTGGAGCGGGCCCGCAGGATCGCGTACATGTTCCGATTCATCTGTCCCACTTACTATATTCCCGGAAAGCAGTGGTGTGGAGCCTTTTGATTGCTGCTGGGGGAGGGCCGACGAATGAGACGTGCCGGTGACGATGGTTGTGTCTACTCGACCGAGCATGGGCGGATGTGTCCGGCGTGCGGGCAGCCCGTGGCGGAATGTACCTGTTGCCAGAAGAAGGCCGAGGCCATCCCGCCGGGCGATGGGATTGTGCGCGTCTCGCGCGAGACGAAAGGACGCAAGGGCAAGGCCGTGACGTTGATTGCCGGCATTCGCCTCAATGCAGAGGACCTGGCAAGACTCGCGACCCGGCTCAAACAGAAGTGCGGCGCCGGAGGCACCGTCAAGGCCGGCGTCATCGAAATCCAAGGCGACCACCGCGATCTCCTGATCGCAGAGCTCGCCAGACAAGGGTACACCGTCAGGCGCTCAGGCGGCTGACGCCTGTGACGTGACGGGCGCGGGCCATTGATGTGCGCAGGTCGTCCTGCGTAATTGGGTGGCGGACAAGCTGACGTGTCGGAGATGGAGAATGAATGCATCGATCATTATCGCCGAGGTTTCGGTGGGCATCATGGTCTTTGCGCGGCTGTTCATGGGTGTGCTGGTCTTTCTCTCGGGGAGCGTGTCCGTTCTGGCCGTGGTTCTGCCGGTTGCGGTGGCCGTGCTCATCTTGATCGGCATCCTCATGGGGCAGCGTCTGGCGTGGCAGTGGGGCCGGCTGCTGGGGCTGTTCGGTGCGATCTCCCTGACCCTCGGGGCCTATGGCGCCTTTGTGCGGGCGGGACGCCAGCCCGAGTACACCGTCTTGGCCGTTCTGCTGGCGTTGCAGGGCTTGCCGCTGTTTCCGATGTTCTTTGCCCTGGGCACGCGGGGGCGAGAGAGTACTTCCGGGTCATCTGTCCCGAGTGCGGCAGCGCCAAGCCCAAGGGCGGCAATTTCCTCTTCACGAAGGCGGTCTGCCGCAAATGCAACGCCACGTGGCAGTGATCGATGCCGATGAGTGGACGGGGATGAACATCGAAGACGTGGTCAGGCAGTTCGTTACGGCGAGCAACTGTCACGATGTCGATGTGGCTATCTCCGGGTTTCTGGGGTGAAAGTGCTGTGTCACCAATTGTTCGAGCATGGATCGAGACGGTAGGGGTAGCCGGTTTTGCGGCGGTGGGAGTGGCGGCGGGGCGCTGGTGCTCCACGTGGCGTAAGCCCTGGTGGCTGACGGGATACGTTGTGTCACTGCTGCTTATGGTCGTCATCGCGGCGGCCCGGTGGTTTCCGAGACTGGAGTTGTCGCCGCCCTTTGCCTGGGTCATGGCCGACCGGCTGGAGTTTGCGCTGCTGGCGCCGATTGTGGCATTGTTGCTGACGACGCCCCTGTCGCGCCTGCCGCGACGACGCGCGAGAGTTCTGCTTGCGGTTCTCATGGTCGCCTGCATCGCCGCCTTCTCCGTTCTGCCGTTTCTGTTGCCTGCCTTCAACTACCGACACTTGGCGGGGCTCAAGACTCAGGTGGATGCGGAGGGCGTTTGCATTCAGGGCAATGGGTATACCTGTGGTCCGGCGGCGGCGGTCACGGCCCTGCGAGAAATCGGTGTCAAGGCCGAGGAGGGCACGCTGGCGATCGCCGCGCATACGACACGGGCGGCCGGCACGCCGTCTGATAGCCTGTGTTCGGCCATTCGCAGGGAATATGGGATAGACTGCCGGCAGGTGTACTTCCGGACGATTGACGACCTGAGGGGAAAGGAGCCCGTCATCGCGGTGGTCAAGTATGCCCTTCTCATCGACCATTATGTGACGGTGCTGGAAGTAACCGACTCGACGGTCGTTGTCGGCGATCCACTTGTGGGCCGAGGCGAGTTGACCTACGAGGAATTCGCACAGAGGTGGCGCAAGCACGGCATCGTTCTGGATCGACCCGCCGAGGATATTGAGTCTCCGAGGTGACCGCGATGCTCAACCGCCGCGAAGCTCTACCGACCTCCCTTGATGTTCGCCATGGTTGCTTGTATGGCCTGTTTCAATTCCTTGGGTGTCAGCATGGCCATCTCGCCGTTCAGGAATAGCACGGCGCCTTGGCCCTCGTGGACGGGTTCGGGCTCGTAGAGCAGCACGTTGGTGTTCGGCATGTCGCCTCTCTGGCCGGGAATGTAGACATATGGCGGTGCATTGGGCTCACTGCATTGAAAGAGCCTGGAGTTGCCGCAATAGTCCACCAGCTCGCGCTGGGAGGACGGGAATGTCTCGTTTTCCATCGCATAGACCTGCAGGCTTTGGTAGATCGAACGCATGTTCATCTGGCACTTCAGGGCCGAGGCCTTGTGGCTGGTGTCTATCAGGACCTCGCTGTATTGCTGGCCGGCTTGGCCGAACTGCTTTATGACCCACAGAATGCTGAAGGCGAGCAAGCCGAAGAAGATGATGGCGGTAATCAGGTTGACGATCGTGCCGCCGTGCGTCCGATGCGGGGTCCCGCACGGATTCGTCCGGGTGGTTCTCAACGATGTTGGTCTGGTATACACGGCTGTCC
>CAYNQP010000523.1:0-3464 GCA_964399325.1 uncultured Pirellulales bacterium | reverse complement strand
AGCAATACACGGAAGCAGGCACCAGGCACAAACAACAGAAACACTCATCATCAAATATGTCTTACTACGCGTCACCATCACATTGACCCTCCTAACAAACTAGTCAATACGGAGAAACTGACAATCTCTGCCACACACAGAGATTCAATACGGGTACCAGTCCGGATCATCTCGGGGCGGCGCCTCGAAATCGGATGTCACCGGCCATTCCGCCTTCCAGACCGTTTGTTCCCATGCCACGTGGCAATCACAGTAAAGGACAAATCCGCCGAGTGCCCCCTTGGCCTTGGCGTGGCGAGCGCTGAACGCCTTGGGGTAACTGCCGCTATTGTGACCTGCCGACCGATTGATCGTGCTGCCGCCGTAGCCCTTGAGGGGGTCCAGCAACTGGTCAAAGAGCAGGATCACACGCATGGGCCGCTTGATGCTCGCCACGTTCAAGAAACTCGGCATGTTGTTGCCACCCGGCCGGTCATAAGGGGGCCAGCAGTTGGCGTCCAGTTCCAGACAGGAATTCATCGCATACGAGAAATATCCGTTCCGCCGCGGCTTGTAGTTGTACAGCGATTCGGGAGCCAACTCTGCCGATGGGCACTGAAACACCGTCCCAGTGCCGGGATAGTCCGACCGATCATGTTCGGACCAAGGCTTCTCACCCATGAGCGGGGCAAGAACATCCGCCCAGCCAAAGTAGTAGTCGGCGATTCCCTCCGGCGTGAACGGCTCGTCGTCCCCGGAGCGTTCTCTGCCATCGATGTGCGGATAGTAGCCGGCATTGTCTGTCGCATAGGCGGCAAAGGCGAGACCCCACTGCCGCAAGCGGCTTTGGCAGACGGTCTGCCGCGCCAAGGCTCGGGCCCGACCCAGCGCCGGCATGACGAGCGCCAGAAGCAAGGCAATGATCGAGACCACGACGATGATCTCGATGAGACTGAAGCCCCGCTCGTTCGATGGACCGGGCGCCGCCGAAGGCTTGGTTGTCCGGGCCATCGAACCAAAGTACTTCGCAAATGATTTTTCCACGGCGACCTCGACGTCTCGCCGAAAATGGCCATACGCCTCAAGCCATTGCCGTCCCTGTTCCGTGAGTACGGTCCGGCCTCCATCACTGCCCCCCCGTTGCCTCTTCACCAGAGCGATGCCCATGGCATCCTGGGCCTTCTTCAAATCCCCCCAGGCTTTTCGATAGCTAATGTGCAGCGACTTGCTGGCGGCACGCAGAGATTCCTTCACCTCGATGCTCTTGAGCAGCCGGTACTTGCCGTCCCCGAACAGGCCCTCCACGTCTGCGTCACTCAGCCACAGCTTGAATTTCGGCTTCAGCTTATGCATAGTCTTTGCTCGTTCCTGTCATGAGAAGCAGCCAAGCTGACAACTGCAAATACGTATTCCCTCTTGATCGCAGATGCGGCGGACCTCAGCCGCCTTGACGTCCCGTTCGGCGGCGATGCGGAAAGCCTCGGTGCATGTGAGGCTTCTCCGACCTTCCGTCTCCTTCGAGCATGCCAGGACGGCAGCGACCAACTTCTCGTCTGACTTCATCAGCAGCACTCCTAAACCCAGCGACCGTTATGCAGGGCTCGACATATCGACAGTCACGAAAACATCACCAACGGAGATAACACGATTCTATGGAGCCGCACCGGCCACGCCCCGTGGAGCAGGTCACGCCGGGACGCCGGCAGCCGTCGGCTCTTTGCTCGGACGAGCCCCGTACTTCTCAACAATCTCGCGGCAAACCGACTTCATGCCGATATTGGACGGACAGACCTTATCACATCGGCCGCACAGGAAGCATGTGACGTGTCCCCACCGGGTCACATCGGCCGCAAGTTTGTGATGAAGACGACGTCGTGTTCGCGACCATTCCTTCCCCATGGGATTGTGTCCGCTCGCCTCACGCATGAACCCATCCAGTTGACACGAGTCCCAGATCCGCCAGCGTTCGGTCTTGCCGTCGGCTTCTCTGTCGAAGACGTCGAAACACGTACACGTCGGACAGACCAGGTTGCAGGCCGTACACACAATGCAGCGATCGCTCACCGACTGCCAGAAGTCCTCCGGCACCTTCTCCTGCAAGATGAGCTCTGACGCCGCGGAGATCAGATCGGCATCGTCCGTCTTCAGGCCGTCAGACTCGTCGCGGAGTGCACTCACTTCGGTTTCCGACACGGGCACGCCGCCCTGGGCGCGCTCGACCAGAGCTTTCCCAACTTCCGAATAAGCTGCGGCAATAAACCTCTGCCCATCGAACACCAGCTCAATGTCACAACCCTTGCCGGCCATCCTGAGGAACTCACCGTCTTGGCCACACTTGCCCGAGACGCAGATAATCACGGCGCCGTCGCGCTTGCTGAAATAGACGTCATCGCGGTAGTTGGTGCTGAAGAACCGATCCACGAACTCCAGGCAGTCGCTGTCGGCGGCGGTATAGCCCACAACCAACAATGGTTTCTCGGGCGGTGCCGGCTCTTGGATCGCTCCCTCACTTGTAACAAGAATCTTCTGCATCTGCGGAAAGAAGACACTGGTGGGTTTGCCGGGCAGGGCGCCGCCGGCAAGCCTCAAGGGGCCGTCACCGAGTTTTCCGAGCGTTCTCGTCCCATCGTGAAGACCGATGGGCAGGCGCACGTCATAGTCTGCTTCTATCGACTCGAAGAACTCGCGCAGTTCTTGTTCAGTCAAGGCCTTCATCAGCAACTCCTTATTTTCGCAGCGCATACTTTGTATTCGGGGATCTTGGCAACCGGATCCAAGGCGTTGTTCGTCAACAGGTTCGCCGGGCCTTCCTCAAAGTGGAACGGCATGAAGAGCACGCCCCTGTCGGCCACGTCCGTCACGCGCGCCATGGCCCGAACGGTCCCCCGGCGCGTGGTCACGTGCACCCACTGACGGTCGCGGATCTTTAATTCCCGCGCATCTTTCGGATTGATTTCGATGTAGGGGAAACGCTCCTCTCGGTGCAGCAACTGGGAACGTCGAGTCATGGTGCCGGTATGGAAGTGGAAGTAGCACCGACCGGTGGACAGCACGAAGGGATATTCCTCATCTGGTAGTTCTGCCGACGGCCGGTACGCCGCGGGACTGAAGGCCCCCAACCCTCGGGCGAATTTGCCCGAATGCAGCACGGGTGTGCCGGGGTGTTCCTTGTCAAGGCAGGGCCACTGCAAACCCACCTGATCGATCCGCTCGAACGAAATGCCACCGTAGATCGGTGTCACCGCTGCCACTTCGTCCATGATCTGGCTGGCCGAATTGTAGCTCATCCCTTTGTAGCCGGCTCGCTGAGCGACGTCGCAGAGAACCTCCCAGTCGGCCCGGCTCTGGCCGATCGGCTCAATGGCCTTGCGAACGCGCTGGACCCTCCGCTCGGTGGATGTGAACGTGCCGTTCTTCTCTGCGTAGGACGCGGCCGGCAAGATCACATCGGCGTACGCGGAGGTGGGGGTCGGGAAGATGTCCTG
>CAYNQP010000522.1:0-3466 GCA_964399325.1 uncultured Pirellulales bacterium | reverse complement strand
ACCGAGGTGCAGGGGGGCTGTCACGTTGGGCGGAGGGATGACGATCGTGTAGGCTCCGGCGTTGCCGCCATCGCGCGAGGCATCGGGATGAAAGTACGGCGCGGATAACCAGAGTTCGTTCACCTGTTTTTCAATGGTCGCCGGATCGTAGACCTTGTCCAACTGCTCTGTCATGATGTACCTGACTCTAAGACTAGCCACAAAAAAATCCGGCAGATACGCACCTGCCGGATTGCATGTTAATCTCTAGAGGCTACCCTGTAAAGGGCCCATCGAGCCATTGGCCAGGTTCCGCCCCGGTAGGGCGATGCCTCTGAGCCTCGGCTCGTGCGACGACCCGCTAGTCCATGTTCATCGTCATCAAGAACTCCGCGTTGCTGCGCGTCTTCGCCAATCGGCTCTTGAGCAATTCCACCGCCTCGACCGGATTCAGATCGCTCAGGACCCGGCGCAGGCGAAACACGAGCCCGAGTTCCTTGGGATCGAGCAGTAGCTCCTCCCTTCGCGTTCCGCTGCGACTGATATCGATCGCCGGATAGACGCGCCGATCCACGAGCCGTCGGTCAAGGTGCAGCTCCATGTTGCCGGTCGCCTTGAACTCCTCGAAAATCACTTCATCCATCTTGGAGCCGGTGTCGATGAGGGCCGTAGCGAAGATGCTCAGCGATCCGCCTTCTTCTACGTTTCGAGCGGCGCCGAAGAACTTCTTGGGCATCTGCATGGCGCCGGCATCGACGCCGCCGGTCAGAATGCGGCCGGAGTGGGGCGTCTCGTTGTTGTAGGCCCGGGCCAGACGGGTGATCGAGTCGAGCAAGATCACGACGTCCACGCCGTATTCGACGAGGCGCTTAGCCTTCTCGATCACAACCTCCGCCACCTGGCAGTGGCGTGAGGCCGCCTCATCGAACGTCGAGCTGATGACCTCGACGTTGTCGGCGGTCTTCCGCTCCATTTCGGTCACTTCTTCCGGACGCTCGTCGATCAGCAGCACGATGAGCTTGACTTCCGGATGGTTGATCGTAATCGCGTTGGCCATCTTCTGCAGGAGGACCGTCTTGCCGGTTCGGGGCGGAGCGACGATCAGGCCGCGCTGTCCCTTGCCCACGGGAGTCACCAGGTCGATGATCCGCATGTTCAACTCGTCGCCGGCGGTTTCGAGCATGAGCCGGTCCTCCGGATGCAGCGGCGTCAGATCACTGAAGACGATCTTGTCGGCCAGCAGGTCGGGGTTCTCGAAGTTGATCGCCTCGACCCGGAGGAGGGCGAAATACTTCTCGGAGTCTTTTGGCGGTCTTATTTGTCCTGAAACGACGTTTCCCGTTCGCAACCCGAAGCGTCGGATCTGTGACGGCGACACGTAGATGTCGTCAGGTGAGGACAGGTAGTTGTAGTCCGGGTTGCGCAGAAAACCGTAGCCGTCAGGCAGGACCTCGAGCACCCCTTCGCCGTACATGAGTCCGTTCTGGCGGATGCGCTCTTTCAGGATTCGGAAAATCAAATCCTGTTTCTTCAGCGCGGTGTATTCGGTAATCCCCTCGTTCTTGGCAATATTGTGCAATTCGGCAACGGTGAGTTTCTGCAGGTCGGTCAAGTACAGGTTGCCCTTCTTGATGCGCTCGTACTTGGCGTGCGTGGACTCTTCATCCGTGGCCTCCTCGCCCTCCACAGCCTCTGCCGATTCGACGGTCGCCGTTGCGGCAGCAGCATCGCCCTCTAACTCACCGGCCGGTTCGATGGGCGTTTCCTGCGGGACAGCGGTCTTTTTTCGTGTTTTTCTCTTCTTGGTTGTTTTGGCCTTCGCCATAACTGCTCCTTTTGTACATCACGCGCGTCTTGCAGTCACCCCAGCCGGGACTTAGCAGGATAGGAACCTTTGTCCTCACAAGATGCGGGCGACACGCCTGTCGTCAACGTGGACGCCTTCTCTCTCGTGGTTCTACGGGGTTTGAGCCTTCAGTCTGATTGCCTTGGGCTTATCGCTCAAGGAGACAACAACAAAAAACGGGCGACTTCTTCAATGAACCACGCTAACTATTTTTAGTTATGTCAGAGAAGATATCTTGGATTTGCCTGACTAACGTCAAGAAGTCAGAATTGTTGTCTATGGTATTATCGGCTAGCTTTCGCTTGCTGTCCAGCGAAATCTGAAAATTTTCGCGAATTTTGATCTCCCCTTCAGTCAATAAACCTTTCTGTCGTGCCCGTTGGGCCCTCAGTTCGAAGCGGCTGTCAACGAAGACGATCCTGTTGCAGCGGTCCGCCCATCCGACCTCGATCAGCAAAGGCATGTCGAGCACGATGGCTTGGGCTTTGTCGCTGTGTTCATACTGCGCGATCAACTCCTCGATTCGCTGCAATACGCGAGGGTGGATAATTCCGTTCAGCGCCGCCAGGTCCTGCGCCTCGGTGAAGACCCTCTGCGCCAGCGTTCGACGGTCAATCTCGCCGGACGCTCCGAGGATTACCGGGCCGAACCGCCTGACAATCGCATCACGGACCGATGGCTCCTCGAGCAGCGCATGGGCAATTGCATCCGCGTCGATAAGGGCACACCCCAGTCTCTCGAACTCCGCGGCGACACGACTCTTTCCCGAGGCGATTCCGCCGACGATCCCGATCAGTGGTTTCTTCTTTGAACGGCCCACCTGAGTAATCTGGGTGCCCACTCCCAAAACATTGTCCGTAGTATACCCGTTCATCTGGATAGCGTCAAGGGCTATGTCGGAGATTTGTGCAGCCCACGCAGCCCTTCGTGCTCGTGCATCAGAGCCGGAGCCTGGATCGTGGAGCCGCAACCGGAGGTTCCAAGGCCCACGGCGCAAGATTATCGAATTACTTCAACCTGCTCTTGATCGCCTTGATCAGATCGTCCGGAACCTGCGCGCCCAATTTCTTGGCCAGGTCCGCGTGCGCCCATGCGAGGTC
Organism: uncultured Pirellulales bacterium; assembly: GCA_964399325.1. Classification (GTDB taxonomy): domain Bacteria; phylum Planctomycetota; class Phycisphaerae; order Sedimentisphaerales; family Anaerobacaceae; genus JAFGLV01. Next base: position 541 of record CAYNQP010000522.1, on the reverse strand, counting down.
ATACTGCTTGACCATGTAGAGCCCATACGCCAGTCCCTGGTGCGCATCGGCCATGGTCGGATTGAAGGTCACGGCTTGCTGGTATGCCGTCACCGCCTGTGTGAAATCGCTCTTGTTGGAATACGCTGTGCCAAGATTGTAATAGACCCAGGCGTCATCCGGTTTGACTTCAATCGCCCGGATGTAGTATTCGATCGCGGCGTCGTAGTCCTTGCGGCCGAAGTAGACATTGCCCAGGTTCGCCAGCGCCGCCGGCATGTCGGGCTTGACGGCCAGCGCCTCTTGATAGGCTTGGATTTCCTCCTCCGTGCGGCCCAGCTTGCGATAACAGAGGCCCAGACTGAAAGAGACTTCAGCAAGACCGGGCGCGATACTCAAGGCTTTGCGGAAGCACGCGGCGGCTTTCTCCATGCTGTTCATGCGATAGTACAGTTCGCCCAATTGGCTGTGGATGGCGGCGTTTTGCGGGTCCAGCGTCGCCGCCTGAGTGAAGTATCGAATCGCTGACTTGACGTCTTTCTGTTCGAGGTAGGCGCGCACC
>CAYNQP010000521.1:0-3471 GCA_964399325.1 uncultured Pirellulales bacterium | reverse complement strand
CCCTGTCACTGGATCCGGCGTTTCGGGTCATCGACGCCGACGAGGCCATGCTGCTGAGGGTCGAGGTCCTCGACGAGACGGTCGAATGGGCCTGGCAGCAGGACGGCCTGGTCCCGCAACTGCAAAAGCTGCTGCGCCGCCGAGACCTGCGCGAGGGCACGGGGTTTCTGGCCAACGTGATCCGCCTGAGCGGGTTTCTCGACGGCGTCGTCTCGGCCCCGCGATGGTGCGAGCATGTCTTCGGTTTGACCGCGGCGGCGGCCGATTCTCTGTCGAGCGAACTGGGGCAAGCCCAGAAGCAAATCGTCCGCGACCGTCTCGAAGCGATCCTGGCGCAGTTGCGTTGTGCGTATCGCTTGCACGAGAGCGAAGCCGCAGGCGGCAAGTGGGGGGCGGAGCTTCGCGACAAGGTCGGCGCGCCGATATCGGCGTGTCTGGACCAACTCAAGGCCGACAACTGGGCGGACGGGCTCGGTGCCATCCTCACATTCGACAAACCGCGTGCGCCGGCGCTGAAGAACTTCCCGGAGGCCACCGGGAACCTGATCAAGGAACTGCGGACGAAGGCCCTTGCTGATTTTATGGGTCTGCGAGAACTGGCCGTAGTGAATCCCGACTACCTGAATGTGGTGGGCCAGTCGGCGAGCGTGCAGAGTCGTGTTCTGGTCGAGCTGGCGGCGAAATTCCGTGAGCTTTATACGAAGAGAAAGATGACGCTGAACGGCCTGGATTTTGCCGACCTGGAACACTACGCGCTGAGGCTCCTGACCGCTGAGGAGGCGTCCAGTGGAGACCGCCGGCCCACCGAGACGGCCCTGGCCCTGCGTCAGCGCTACCGCTACATCTTCGTCGATGAGTACCAGGACATCAACCCGGTTCAGCAGGCGATTCTCGATGCCCTCGGCTCGGGTGACAACGTCTTCGTCGTCGGTGACATCAAGCAGAGCATCTACGCCTGGCGCGGGGCGGAACCGACGATCTTCTTGCGGCGGCTGCAAGCCTCCGCGCCGCAGGCTGACGTTGCCGGCGGGTTGCGCGTTGACCTGAACACCAATTTCCGCTCGGCCCAGGGGATCCTGGATTTTGTGAACAAGGTTTTCGGGCGGATCATGATCTCGTCGGTGGCGAATATCGACTACGACGACACGGCACGGCTACGCGCGGCGTCCCCAGACGACGTGGCCACGTCACCTGAGACGGACGCGACGCCGATTGTGGAGATGCACATCCTCGACGAGAAGGCCGATGATGCCGGTGCCTCGCACGAGGGCGATGAGGTCAGTGAGGTGTCCGACAGTGCCGATGCGGTGGACTCCCGACACCGTCAGGCGTTGCTGATTGCCCGGCGGATCAAGGAGATCGTCGGCGCCGAGACGGGAGGGTCTGAGTTTCAGATCTACGACAAGGACGCCGAGGCGTCTCGCGACGTGCAATATGGTGACATCGTCGTGCTCATGCGCTCGCTGGCGAAGAAGGCCAACGACTATGTCGAGATTCTACGCCTGGCCGGCATCCCCGTCAGTTGCGACGCGACGGCCGGCTATTTCGAGACGACGGAAATCACCGATGTGTTGAGCCTGCTCAAGGTCCTTGACAACCCGCAGCGTGATATCGAGTTCGCCGCGGTGTTGCGCAGTCCGTTCTTCAAGCTCAGCGAAACGGAGTTGGCCGAGATATGCGTGGCCACTCCGGAGAAATCCAGGCGCGCGAACTTCTGCACGCACACGACACAATACCGCCACCGTGGTCCCGATGCCCCATTGAGAGATAAGCTCGCCGGCGTTTTGGATACCCTCGACCGCTGGCGGACTCTCGCCCGGCGTGGCTGGCTGGCGGATGTGCTCTGGCGTCTCTATCGTGATACGCAATATCTCGCGTTTGTCTGCGCCCTGCCCAACGGCCAGGCCCGCAAGGCCAACCTGCTCAAGCTGCACGACCGGGCTATCCAATTCGAGGGCTTCGCCAGCAGTGCGGGCGTGCCATCCCTAACGCGTTTCGTCGAGTTCATCGAGAAGCTCCAGGAAGCGGGCCAGGATTGGGCGGCGGCCGAGCCGGCCGGCGCCGGCGGCAACGCGGTCCGCATTCTGAGCGTACACAAGAGCAAGGGACTCGAATTCCCCGTCGTCTTCCTGGCCGAGTTGGAGAGCGAGTTCAGCCAACGTGACGTGCAGGCCGACCTCGTCATGGATGCCGACCACACCCTGGGCCTGCAGGTGGTCGATCCGCGCTCCAATACGAAATTGCGCTCGCTGGCGCACCAGGTCATCGGTGAGAAGAAACGCGCTGTTACGCTGGCCGAAGAGATGCGGATTGTGTACGTCGCCATGACGCGGGCCAAGGACCGGCTGATCCTGACGGCGTCGCAGAAGCGGACCGATTGCGGGGCGGTCCTCGCCAAGGGTCTGCTGCTGGGCGACCAGATCGTCCCGGATTGGCTGCTAAGGGGCTGCAAGAGCCCTCTGGAGTGGGTCTTGTACGGCTTGGCCGACCAACGCTGCCTTCACGAAGCCTTTGACACCGGCTTGACGCAGAAAGCCCACGATGACGGCCTGTTCTGCCTCAGTGTGCATGGCGCGGAGGCCTTGAGGCAGCTCTCTCAGGATGTCGTCAGTTTGAGGAACGCCAAGGCCAGGCCATCGACCGTCGTAAGCCAGAGGCCACACGCGGATTCCCAGGGCGTACAGCTACTGGCTGAGTTCAAGGAGCGTTTGGAATGGCGTTACCCGTTCGCTGAAGCCGTTTGTGAACCAGCCAAGCAATCGGTGACCGAGTTGACGCACCGGAACGACGAGTTCGCCCGGCTCGACTACTCGCGGGCCCTGGAACGCCGGCCCGTGGCGTTGACGGCCTCCGGACCGGAGGCCGCGCGGCCTCACGACGCCCGGCTGGTCGGTACCGCCGTCCACCTCGTTATCTCCAGCCTGGACTTGGCGCTGCCTGTCACCGGCGAGGCCGTCGCTACGACGATGGACACGCTTGTCGGTCAGGGGGCGATGACGCCGTCCGTTGCCGAGAAGGTTGACGCGGCAGCCATAATGGCTTTTTTCGAGAGCGAGCTCGGCTCGACGGTGCTCGACAGGCAGAATAAGGTGTGGCGCGAATGGCCCTTTACGTTCGGTCTGCCCGCTTCGGAGTCTCCTGACGGAATCATTGTTGTCCAGGGCATTATCGACATGTTGGTGCGTACGCCGCAAGGTCTGTTTGTGATCGATTTCAAGACGGATCGCATCGCGGGCAGCGAGGTGGCCAAACGCGCGGAGGCGTACCGAGGTCAATTGGAGCTCTACGCCCGAGCGGCGGGGGACATCCTCAACCAGGCCGTCCGTGAGAGGTGGTTGTACTTCCTTACGCTGCGGCAGGCCGTGCAAGTATAGGCCGTATAGGTTCCGTAGGTCCGATGGCAACGTCAAACGTCAAGTGTGTGAGGTTTTTTTCTGGCGCGACGCTAACTCTTTATTTATAGTGACTTAT
>CAYNQP010000520.1:0-3478 GCA_964399325.1 uncultured Pirellulales bacterium | reverse complement strand
CGCTACCTCACGGTCTTGATATGCGTGGTTCAGGCGGTGATGTACCTCCGTGTGATGGGCGCCAGCACATATGTCTACAAGGGCATGGAAATGCAGGCGATGATCCTGGGCGTCGTAGGCATGACGGCCGGGACGGTCTTCTTGATGTGGCTCGGCGAGCAGATTGATGAGTACGGTATTGGCAACGGTATTAGCCTCATCATCATGGCCGGCATCATCGCCAGAATGCCCTGGGCCCTTCGGACGTTGTACCAGCGAATTGATCTGACGTTGGGTGCCCCCGCCGGGTCCATCGGGCCGGCAAGAATTGTGTTTCTGGTGGCGGCATTCGTTTTCGTCGTGGCCGGTGCGATATTGATTACGCAGGGGCAGAGGCGAATTCCGATCCAGCAGGCCAAGCAGATGCGGGGCCGGCGGATGTATGGGGGGCAGCGTCATTATTTGCCGCTGAGAGTCAACCACGGCGGCGTCATGCCGATCATCTTTGCATCGAGCTTCATGATGTTCCCGCCCATCATCGTTGAGCAGATCGCGAAAGTGTTTTCTAACTCCGGCGTATGGCGGACCATCATGGAAGCCCTAAGGGGCGATTCATACACTTATAACGTCCTGTATATGCTCCTGATCATCGTGTTTGCGTATTTCTGGGTCACGGTGCAGTTTCAGCCGAGAGAGATGGCGAAGAACCTGCGTGATTCGGGCAGCTTCATCCCTGGGTTGCGACCGGGCCGCCGGACAGCGGAGTACCTGGAGACGGTCATGACGCGGATTACCTTCTACGGTGCCGCGTTTCTTGCCGCCATAGCGGTCGTGCCAACCGTTCTCAACCGCACGCTTGGAATCGACTGGACGATCACGACATTTGTCGGTGGAACGGGTTTGCTTATTGTTGTGAGTGTATCACTGGACCTCGTGCAGAAGATAGAAGCCAACCTGTTGATGCGCAGCTACGATGGCTTCAGTTCCTCCGGCCGGATAAAGGGGGCGTACTCATGAGGATTGTGCTGTTGGGAGCCCCGGGTGCGGGCAAGGGAACACACTGCAAACGAATCGTGGAAAGGTACGGTGTCCTCCACTTGTCCAGTGGAGACATCCTCCGGCGCGAGAGAACGCAGGGGACCGCACTGGGAAAGAAGGCACAAGGTTATATGGATGCCGGGGCGTTGGTCCCGGATGATTTGATCGTGGAGATGATGAGCAAAGCGATCAAGGCGGCCCCGGGCACCGGGTATGTCCTGGATGGGTTTCCCCGGACCGTTCATCAGGCGGAGGTCTTGGACCAGGCCTTGTCCGGTGATGGCGGCGGTATTGATGTTGTCATCAACCTGGAAGTTAGCGACGGCGTGGTTGTGGAGCGCATAACAGGGCGCAGGAGTTGTCCCACGTGCGGCGCGGTGTATCATGTGAAGAACATGCCGCCGAAGAGCGCAGGTGTGTGTGATCGTGACGCTGCCGCGCTGGTGCAGCGGCCGGATGACACGGCCGAGGTGGTGAAGAACCGCTTGGCGACCTACTACGAGCAGACCAGACCGGTTGTGGACTACTACAGAGCCCGGCGGACCGTTCATGATATTTCGGCCGACGGTGAGGCCGATGCTGTGGCTGCTTTGCTGTTTGAACAACTGGACGAGTTGAGATAGTAATAGGTTGAGGGTCATGAGGGCAGGCATCGATAACTTGGGTATGAAGGCGAATAGATGGCTATAACACTTCGGAGCCGAAGAGAGATTGACTTGATGCATCGCGCGGGAGCTGCTGTAGCTGACGTTCTTTTACAGTTGCAGGAACTTGCGGCGCCGGGTGTCACCACGGCCGAGTTGGATCGCGTTGCATTGAAGATGGCGACCGACGCGGGTGCTGAGGTGCTTTTCAAGGGTGTGCGAAGCCCGCAGGCCAGAAGACCTTTTCCCGGGGTGATCTGTGCTTCCATCAATGAGCAGGTGGTGCATGGGATCCCGTCGGAAGACGCGGTTTTGCGTGACGGCGATATCTTGAGCATTGATTTCGGCGTCAGGCTGAATGGGTACTGCGGCGACGCGGCGGTGACGGTTCCGATTGGGAGTGTTTCTCCGGACAGGGAAAGGCTGCTCGATGTAACGAGAGGCGCGTTGGAAGTGGCGATTGTCGCGGCGCGGCCGGGTGTCCGCTGGAGTCAGGTCGCACGTAAGATGCAACGGCATGCAGAGTCGGCCGGGTTCTCCGTGGTCCGGGACTTTGTCGGGCATGGAATCGGCACGAAGATGCACGAGGATCCGAAGGTTCCCAACTTCGTCAGCGACGAGTTGCTGGCGGACGATATTCTCCTGGTGCCGGGGATGGTTCTCGCGGTCGAGCCGATGGTTAACGCGGGTGGCAGCGGTGTCCGCACGTTGGGCAACGGATGGACGGTGGTGACGAGAGATGGCAGATGCTCGGCCCATTTTGAGCACACGATCGCCATCGTGGCCGATGGTTGCGAAGTGCTCACGGCGAGACCGGTGTAGGTGGCAGGGTGAGTGGGGTAGCTGACGCCACCTTGACGATGGCAGTCGTCAGGGCGGTTGAGGGCGACCTCTTGTTATGTTTGGGGATTTAGAGATATTCATGGTAAAAAAAGACTCAATACGGCTGCAAGCGAAGGTGCTCGAAGCTTTGCCGAACGCCATGTTCAGGATTGAGTTGGAAGGTGGCCATAGAGTCCTGGCCCACGTCTCGGGCAAGATGCGGATGAATTTCATCCGTATTCTAGCAGGGGATATAGTGACCGTTGAAATGTCACCCTACGACCTCAACCGAGGTCGGATTGTACTGCGGCATTGAGGGCGTTGTGACGCATGGGATGACCGCGACGTGAGAGTTGGATCGTTATAGAAGGCGTGGAATGCAACATGAAGGTAAGAAGCTCGGTAAAACGCATTTGTGAGAATTGTAAGATTATTCGCCGCAAGGGCGTAGTGCGGGTGATTTGTTCAAACCCCCGTCACAAGCAGCGCCAGGGTTGAAGCTGTGCACAGAGGTGACTGCGGGCGGACTGCGTCGATTGGGAATGGGTGCTAAAAGGGAGTCAAGATGCCGCGTATAGTTGGTACTGATATTCCGGACAACAAGACGATCTGGATCTCGCTGACGTACATATCGGGAATCGGCCGGTATACGTCGGAGCAAATATTGAAAGAGGCCGGGATCGAGAGGATGACGAAGGCCAACAAGCTCAGCGAAGATGAGCTGAGCCGGATCACGCAGATCATCGATCGCAATTATATCATCGGAGGCCAGCTTCGGCGGCAAGTGGCCCAGAATATCGCGCGTCTCCGAGATATCGCCTGCTATCGTGGTATCCGACATCGCAGGGGCCTGCCCGTGCGAGGTCAGTGTACGCAGAGCAACGCGAGGACCCGTAAGGGGCCGAGGAAGACGGTTGCGGGCAAGAAGGGCGTAAAGGAGAAGCGGTAAGCGTTTGACGGAGTTGAGGCCCGGCGGAACGGGTGCCTGGCCGAGC
>CAYNQP010000519.1:0-3481 GCA_964399325.1 uncultured Pirellulales bacterium | reverse complement strand
TGAAGTTTTTTGTGACTATTTGTCAGCCTCAGAGCCAGAACTTGAAAGTGAACCAGTACCGCTTTTTCTTATTTGGCCAAGTGTCTATTCTATCCTATGGCAGGCAAAAAGAAAAGGACAGCGTTGGTTCCGCTGTCCTTCGGATTATTCTGACATTCCGGGGTCGGACCGTCTGCTGCGGGCCGCCCTGAGGCTTGGGCCTGGAATCAGGCGACGAGACTCTTGGCCGTATCGACGGCCGAAGCGGCGTCGGGGGCGTAGCCCTGGGCCCCAATCTTCTGGGCAAAGCTCTGCGTTACGGGAGCGCCGCCCACCATGACTTTGGCCGGCACGCCTGCGGCCTGCAATGCCTTGATGGTCTTTTCCATCCCGGGCATGGTTGTCGTCAGCAGGGCGCTCATCCCGACGAGATGGATGCCTTTCGACTGGGCCTCTTGAACGAACTTGTCGGGTGAGACGTCCACACCGAGATCGATGACCTCGAAGCCGGCGCCCTTGAGCATCATGGCCACCAGGTTCTTGCCGATATCGTGCAGATCGCCCTGGACGGTGCCGATGACGAGCTTGCCGATGGGCTCGACGCCGGCCTTGACCAACTCCGGCTCGAGCACCGCCATGGCCATCTTCATGGCCCGGGCGGCAATCAGGACCTCGGGGATGTATATCTCGTTCTTCTTGAAGCGGTCGCCCACGATATCCATCCCGGCGATGAGCCCCTGATCCAGGACTGTCTTGGGCGCCGTCCCCTCGCTGAGAGCCGCCTTGGTGATACTCACCGCCGTAGCCTGGTCCCCTTTGATTACCGCATCAGCCAATGCTTTCAGATCTGCCATTTCCAATTACCTCAAATCCGTATCCGTTGTTACCTTTCTCCCTGGATCTGCAACGCTGCAATTAGACATCATCCGTGCCCCCGCAACAAGCGGAAAACCACGGCTGGTTGCCAAATAACCACACTCTGCCCGCTCGAAGCCTCAGTGCACAAGGGTCTGCCCAGACATCGTACGCGGCTCATTACCCATTTTCCTTGACAAGAATAGGAGCAAACGGTTACGGTTCCGTGCGGCACGATGAGAGGCGATATCCGCCGGTGTTTTGGGATCGGCAGCAGCACATTGCACACGTTCATATCTGTTTAGGTGAGACACGCGTGCTCTGGTTCATAGCCGCACGCGCGGCCGGAGGCATGGAAGCGCAAGGGAGAAACATGATGAGTGAATGGAGACTCTTGCCGGTTCTTATCGCCCTGTTGCTCATGTCGGCAAGTGCGCGGGCGGATTACGTTACCATTGCGTTCCCGAACGGCAGCTTCGATCTGCCCGGCACCACCAAGCAGACCGGCTGGGACGGCGAATGGCCGGGCATGGTTGATGTCCCGGGCTGGAGCAGCGACACCGTCGCCATCGACTCAGGTGTCGAAACAGACCGTGCCGCCACCGACGGCCAATGGAGCGCCTTCCTGATGGGCGACCTGCAGTCGAATTCGGGCCAGACAGGCGATCCGGCGATCTGGAACCTGTTGCCCTATGCGATCCGGGCCGGTGATGAGTTCGTGCTGTCTCTCGACGCCATGAGTATCTGGCGAACCACCGAGTTGACAATGACTCTGTACTACCAGGAAATCGGTGGGGAGAGAATCCCGGCGGCGACGCAGAGCGTGGCGCTGACGGATTCGATGCAGACGTTCAGGTTGCGTCTGGCCGCCGATGACGTTCCAGAGGCTATCGGTCACAAGCTCGGTATCGAGATCAACAATCCCGGGGCAGGCTACGCGAGTATCGACAATGTCCGGATACCCGAGCCGGGAACCATTGCTCTCCTCGGTCTGGGAGGCCTCTTGTTGCGGCGACGACGCGAAATGTCAGTCTCGCCGGCCGACGTCCGATAGCATTCCGATTTGTTGTGTTGCCATCACTCGACCGGAAAAGGGTGATTTGGTTTGACAGGTCTGTAACGAATTCCTAAGATGCGCCATCTATTGCCAGGAGCACGAGTGGTGGTCTAAGGTAACCGTGGACGGTCGGTCGTAGAGACACTGGGTGGGCTTGCGTGTGGCACACGCCGCATGTTCCGTCAACGCTCGACGAACCCGGAGTTGGGGGGTGTTTCTATTCATTGGGGAAAGATGGTTTATGAGTGACTACATCGTTCTCGTCAAGCAGGTTCCTGATGTTTCGCAAATCACCGACAATGCCTTCGACCCCGAGACGGGTACGCTCATTCGGACGCGGCTGGCCAGCGTGATCAATGAACTGGACGCCCAGGCGCTGGCGTTTGCCCAGCATATGAAACAGATCAGCGGCGACACCAAGGCTCGCATCATCGCCTTGACGATGGGTCCCCCCATGGCGGAGGAGGTGCTGCGCTACAGCCTGGCCCGGGCGGCTGATGAAGTCGTGCTCCTGACCGACCGGGCCCTCGGCGGCGCTGATACGTGGGCGACCGCCAACCCGCTGGCCTACGCCATTCGTCGCATCGTCAAGGATACCCTCAAGTGCGGCGACGACTACTTCGTCGTCTCGGGCATGCAATCCGTGGACGGTGACACGGCCCAGGTGCCCGCCCAGATCGCCGAAGAGCTGAACGTGCCCTGCATCGCCTATGTCACGGGGACCGAATTCAAGAAGCAACGATTCGAGTTCACCCGCATCATCAGTGGCGGCAGCCAGACCGTAGCGGCCAAGAAGTTGCCCGCTGTGCTCACCGTGGCGAAATACGAATACCCGCTGTTCGCGACCTTCGCCGGCACACGCTGGGCCAACAAGGTCCGCGTGACCCAGTGGGAAGCTGACGATATCAAGGCCATGTACATCGGGGCCAAGGGCTCCAAGACCGCGGTCATTCGCGTTTTCCCGCCCGGCAAGAGCACCCGCAAGTGCCGGCAGGTCAGCGACGCCAAGGAATTGGCCAAGATTATCGTCGAGAGCGTCAAGAGCGGCGACGAGAAAGCCGGCCAGTCGGGCGACGGCGCAGAGGGCAGATACGTCATGCCGACCCGCCGGGCCAGTCTGCTCGAACGTAAGAACGAGGCGACCAAGAAGGAACAAGACGACTACAATGCTCTGGCCGGCATCCTCAGGGAACTGAAGATTACAGACGTCAAGCAGATTGACGACGCCGCCAAGGCCAAGATTCTTGAGAAGGCGGGCGACCATTTTCACGCTAAAGCGCTCGATGATATGATCGCGGGCTTCAAGCTTTCCCATCCGGCTTTCCAGGGCGAGGTCTGGGTCGTCGCCGAGCACAGCGACGGTGTGCTCCATCCGGCCACGTTCGAATTGACGGGCAAGGCCCGCGAACTGGCCGATTCGCTCGAAACGAACGTGGGCGTCTGCATCGCCGGCGAGAACGTGGCGCATATGGCCGAAGAGTTGATCGCTGCCGGCACCGACACGGTCTATGCCATCGAGCACAAGCTGCTGAAGGAATTCGACCCGACGGCGTATCGCAAGGCGGTGGCGGATGCGATTGACAAGTACGT
>CAYNQP010000518.1:0-3486 GCA_964399325.1 uncultured Pirellulales bacterium | reverse complement strand
TCAGCCTCGGACGACGATCCCAAACCACCCACAATGCCCTGCTGAAGATGGCCGAACAAGACAAGATCTTCTACCTCTACGATACGATCTGCCAGATGGAGACGCTCTGCCCGACGGAACATCGCCGGTTGATCGCCAACATGGCCAAGCGAAGCCGGTACTTCATCGCCAACGCTCCCAAGATCAACCAACAGTTGGAATCCGGGGGACAGACAGAGATCAGCTATCGTTTCATCGAGGGCGCCGCGGCCGGGACGGTCATGATCGGCGATCCGGGCGAGAGCGAGACCTTCGCACGCCTGCTTGACTGGCCCGATGCAATCCTCAGAGTGCCCTACGACGCCGCCAACATTGACGACCTCCTGGCCCAGTGGGACGCCCAGCCGCAGCGACTGGCGCGGATTCGAAAGAACGGCGTCGTGCAGTCCCTTCTGCGGCACGACTGGGTCTACCGCTGGCGCACGATCCTGGAAGCGCTCGGCCTCGAACCCCGCCCCGCTCTTCTCGAACGAGAGCGGCGTCTCAAAGCCATCGCCGAGCAAATCGCACGCGAAAACACCGTCTTCCCCGCCTGACAAAGCCCGGCCCCGCCGCCCAACTATCTCACCACCCTCGGCCTTCCGCCCCCTGCCCTCTGCCCTCCGAAATCCCTCAGCCACGCAGCTTGCGCGAAATACCCTATTCAACCTCAATGCCTCATCCTTCCCGAAAATTGGCTTTCTGTTCAACTAAAGCCCTACGGCTCCCGCTCGACTGACGGGTGCCAATTGGCTTTGTTTCGCACAATTGGCTTTATCTCTCAACCCAACCCCCATTCTTAGCCAGGAGACCGGAAAATTGGGTTTGTTTGGCGCAACGACCTCGCACGGGACGCGATGGCTCTTTCGGCGTTCCATCTGCGGCGGCGTGCGTATCGCGTACTGCGTCGTGCTTGGCATCAGGTAGTCAATCATCAATAATCCTTCATCAATTCGAAGGTCTTCCATAAAAGCACGGCGTTGCGTGTTTTGAACGAAAAACGCACCGCACAAGAGCGTCCAGGCCGCCGTAACCTGTTTCCGTAAAGGGAATAAGAAAATCTTGCGTGACATCCATTTCAGGTTTTTGGGTGTTGCCTGAATTGAACGATTTTGAGACGCACCCGACACGCATGGTTCAACCGTACAAGGCGCAGAAGCCCACGCGGAGGCCACGCCCATGTATGCCCAACCAGCCCCATGAGGAAATAGGCGGCAAGCAACAAAAGAAAAGCGATAGACCGTGAATCGGCCTACACACTCCTTCCGTGGGAACGCCCGCACTGCCCGCGTCTGGCAGGTAGCGTATGCACCTCCAGGAATTGCTTGAGGCCCTGGAGTCGGAAGGCCTCGTGGTCCTGGAGAACCGCCGCATGCGAACCCTGCCGATCATCGGCTGAAAACTCGACTCGCTATCCCCCTCCTCCCCCGAAAAGAGTACCGCGTACCTTTGATTTCCCGCCTTCACCGTCTGCCGACATCCGGTTCAGAGGCATAATCGCAAATCACGCAGCCCGGTTTATCACTGAGGATATGCTCGATCCGTGCCTTGTCCTGGAAATCGCATTGAACGAATCCTTCCAAGGCACGCCTGCCAAACGGGCCAAGAACTCCATGCCCTTGGCGCCGCGCCTCATGGAAGACGTGAGACCCCACCCATCCTGACGCCCCGACCACAGGAATTCTCACAATTGTCTGGTTCTCCTTCTCAGAACGGACTCGAAAAGGCTTCCAGTGGAGGGTGCATTTGATCGCGCTTGGAGATTGTCGGATTCTCAATCGGCCACTGGAAACCAAACGAATCCCAGCGTATCCCCACGTCGCATTCGGGGACGTACGCATGCGTTGTCTTGTAGACCACAGTCGAACCCTCCTTCAGCGACAAGAAGCCATGCGCAAAACCACGAGGAACATATAGCACACTCCTGTTCGCCTCGCCCAAATTGATCGAGCAGCACTTTCCGTAAGTGAGAGAACTCCGACGAATATCCAAGATCACGTCTACGACCTCCCCGCCGACGCAATAGACGAGCTTGGCATGGTCGGCGGGAGGCACTTGAAAGTGCATGCCGCGCAGAACCCCTGCATGGGATATCGAAAGGAACTCTTCACGTGGAACAAATTCGATACCGCACTGTCTGAACACCGAGACATGCATCGTCTTCACGAAACAGCCCCGCTCATCATCAAAGACATCTGGCTCGATCAGCCAGGCGCCTGCCAATTCCAGTTGTCGACACTTCACTTGTCTTCTTCTATCCAGGTCAACGGTTTGAGAGGAAATCGACAAGACCCGCGATTTCCCATATGGCTTCACGAACGGTGTTCCTGCACACCACGTGTCTCATGATACCACCATGTTCCATTGAGTTTCAATGGTTCTCGGTGTCAATTTGGCCATGCTTGTTGCAGGAATCGGGGAACCTGCGAAGAAATCCAGCATCTTGCGGCTTCTTCGACAGACCTTGACCCCTGTTTCTTCATCGCCGGGGACTCCAGGGGAACTTCGGGGACGCCATACGAATCAGGGACTGCATGGGCAAAATCCATCTTGCCTCGCTGAAAGAATCAGTGCGCGAGTATCGCCTGGACAAAGGACTTGAATTGCGGCAGATTGCTGTGGCAGGTGTCCCAGACGATCTTCAGGTTCGCACCGAGGTATGCGTGGATCAGGACGTTCCTCATCACCCTGACACGATGCCACGGGACATCCGCGTGTTCCTCGATAAAGAGGTCGGAGAGATTCCCCGCCGCCTCGCCAATGATCTCCAACTCCCTGATCTCGGCATCGATCATCATGTCGTTGGTTGAGAAGGTTTCGTAGTTCGCTGCGGCAAGGTAGCGTTCAGTCTTTTCGATTGCGTCGGGTATATGACGTAGATATTTGAGGTCACGCTCCATAGACGGGTTCCGCCTGCTTCAATACCTCGTCGCACAAATACTTGCTGAGGGCTTGGGGAGTAAGCAGGTCCACCTGCCTGCCGAGCGCCGCGGAGAACTGCTCTTGAATCTCGACAAACTCGAACAAGCCAATGGTGGCGCGGGGGTCAAAGTCGATCAGCACGTCGATGTCACTGTCAGCCCCGGCGGTCCCCAGAACGTGAGAGCCAAAGACCGCAACGCATCTGATCTGGCCGCGGTAGGGATTCTCTTGAACCGCCGCGTGCAATCTTGTTTTGATCTCTTCCTTTTCCATAGCCATAATGCGATAGTGTAGGACCGTTGGCGCCCACTTGTCAGACGGAAACGTCGAGACGCAAACCCGTTGTGTCTGTGAAGATTTCAGGGCAGCGAGATTCAGGCCTGCCAACGGCTCTGGAGGGCGGTCATGCTGGTCATTCCGACCGGAGGGCTGCCGCAGGTCGGCCGGAGCGGAGGAATCTAGCCGCAAACCATAGGTCTGCAAAGGTCGTTGCCGGATAAGCTATGAAATTGGAGCCTCCCGGGATAGGGTTTTGAGTTTACGTGC
>CAYNQP010000517.1:0-3487 GCA_964399325.1 uncultured Pirellulales bacterium | reverse complement strand
TGTAATCTATTAAAATAGCCACTTTTATGCAAGAGAAAAATTGCCCCCCAGCCTCTTTGGCCGATAAAATCTGGCGTTTCAGGAGCCCAATGCCGACTCGCATCGGAACCGATGTCAAATTGGACCGGCCGAAAAGCAGCGACCAAAGGCAACGCAGGAAGTATCCATCGAGATATCAATGACAAAGAAGGTAATATGAACCGAAATAACATCATCCTGGCGATCGAGACATCGAGCCGCGTAGGCTCAGTGGCGCTGGCCACAGACGGTAAGTTATGGGACGAGTCTACGTTCTCAGCCCCGCTGCGCCACAGCACTGAGATACTACCCACCATCGCCCGACTCCTGGATCAGTTCGGCCACCGGCCCCAAGACATCAGCCAAGTTCACGTCTCAATTGGTCCAGGCAGCTTTACCGGCTTGCGTATCGCAGTGACCATCGCCAAGAGCATGCACCTGGCGAATAGCGCCACCGTTGTCACGGTGGACTCTCTCGACGTCATAGCTGCCAACATGGATGACGCATCACATTCGCTTTTGTTTCACCGTGCGGGGGCGGAAAATTCCCGGATTCATCGCATCGCCACCCTCCTCGACGCCAAGCGCGGCCAGTTCTTCGTCGCGGCGTATGAACGCGTCAGCCCCCAAACGGGGCCTTCGCAACCGACCCTGCCCGCCGATGACACCGGCTACCGGATCCCCGCCCCGAACGAGGACATCTGGCGAAAGACCCTGCCGGATTGTCTCATGAGCACCTCGGCGTTCCTGGACCAATTCGCGGACGAGACACACCCCATCGGCCTGTTGGGGGACGGTCTGCTCTACCATCAGGACAAGTTCGACGCCGATGGGGTTTGCATCATCGACCCGACTCACTGGGGCCCCCGCGCGGCCAACGTTCACCGCCTCGGCCACCAGAAAGCTCAGGCAGGCATGTTCTCCGATCCACTGACCCTGGTCCCCTTCTACCTCCGCGGCCCCCAGGTCACCCTGAGAACTAGGCCATGACCTGCATGCGGCATCATTTCCGCCCCCCACGGGACCGGCAGCCTCAACAAAATAACGAAGATATTCGTTTCCTTACCGCTTCTTTTCTGGTATACGCAGAGCAGTGATTATGGGCACCCTCCAGCGTTCTGTCTGGTTCCGGCACCATGAGCGCCGGTGCGGACCGGAATGCCCCAGGAGACTCTTGAATGACTGAAGAAAGGATCGCTGAATGAACATCTATGTAGGAAACCTCTCTTCCGAGACGACGGAAGACGATGTGCGCGCGGCCTTCGCCGCCTTCGGGGAGGTTGCGACAGTCAAGATCGTGCGGGATGGGGCCACCGGCGAATCGCGAGGGTTTGGCTTCGTGACCATGCCGGCCGAGCAGGAAGGAAAGACTGCCGTCACCGAAATGAACGGCAAGGAGCTCAACGGTAGCGAGCTAAAGGTAGAACCCGGCCGCACGCGAGCCGCCTCTCCCGGCTTCGGCGGCAGAGGGCCCGGCGGGCCGCGCGGAGGCGGGGGCAGACCAGGTGGTCGTCCCGGCGGACCGGGTGGACGCAGCGGACCAGGCGGTCGCGGCGGCGGTCCAAGTCGAGGTCCATCGCGAGGCGGGGACCGACGCTACTGACACGTAGCGGTCTCATCCATATCGTTCGTCGTACCATAGCGGTATCCCCGAACAATGTCGGCCCGCTTATTCATCGTGGCAGGCTGAGGCGGGTGAAGTATGCGCCGGCGGCAGGCATTTGGCCCGCTTGATCTGTTGCGTCTCCGCTGCGTCGAAAGAGGCGGTTTGTCCGCCCGCCTCTCCTCGACATTGTCCACAGACCCCCCGGCTATCCAAGTGAGAGCGACGCCGACGCGTCCTCGGCTGCGTCTGCGAATCAAGTTGCCGTCCATCATGTCCATGACGCCCACCGGGACGCATCGCCGTCACTTACAAGGTAAGCCATTGCCACTATCGGCACAAGTCCTCTGCAGAGCAAAGGACATATCCCGCGCCACGCGTAGCAAATGGCTCGCCGACCCCCAGCAAATCGCACCTCCGGCCGGCAGCAGCCCTGCACAAATTCTCTTTCTTTCCCATAATTGGGTTTGTTCTCCCACGCCACCCTCATTCTCAGCCCAAAACGCGGACAATTGGCTTTGTTTGGCGCAACTGCCTCGCGCGGTGCGCGATGGCCCTCACCGCATGCCATGTGCGGCGTGGCGTGCAGCGTATTACGAGCCGTTCGTCTGGCCCAATAATCAATGGCGCGCGAGCGTAAACGACGCACGGCCTGCGCACACCGCTAGACTGTCGGAAGATCGACAGCTCGACTGCTTGTGGGCACGTGTCATCCATTTTTATGGGAAGGTGCAATACGCATTCGAGGTCCAGGTGGGAGGAAATACCTCAAATGCAATTGAACGTTTGGAGATGGTTGCCCCGTTTGTGCAGAAAGCCGTGGTTGTGACGGACGACCCCCAGCGGCGCAAAATCGAAGACCGACTCGCGGTGAAGCACTCGCCACTACGCGACAAGCTCGTCTTCTTGTCTTACGACGACGTAAACCAGGTGGCGGCGGCCATGAGTGCACTCAGTGTATTCACCGGAAAGGTCTTCCACGACTGATCGTACGTGGTCGTAGTCTAGTCGCGCGCGCTCACGGCGAACCCCTTGTTGGATCAGATGAGAGAAACAACAATCGAATTCCGGGGACGGCGGACGGAGGGGAGGGCAGACGCGATGGGTGAAAAGCGACAAGCAGGAGGAGGCTGCAGACTGTAGACGGGAGACGCCGGCCTACAGGAACTGATCGACGAAGGCACTGGGGCGGAGTACCTGAATGCCGGCGCAGCCGCAGACGGCCAACTGCTCTTTGACATGCTGGACGGCCTGGCGTCGTCGCGTCGGGCTCAGTAGTTTCCCGATAACGCCTCTTGGAGAATCGCCTTGTCCAATGACAGGTCCGCCACCAGCTTCTTGAGCTTTCTCTTCTCGTCTTCCAGTTGCTTTGGCCGACGAAGTTCGGCCACGCCCATGCCGGCGAATCTCTTCTTCCAGCGGTAGAACGTCGCCTCACTGACCCCCAGTTTGCGGGCGATCTCCTCGACCGCTGTCCCTTGCTCCGCCTGCCGCAGGGCAAAGGCAATCTGCTGCTCTGTGAATCGGGTCTTCTTCATGCTCTGAGTCCTTTCCAAAATGAGAGTCTACCCGATTCTTCCCATTTTGAACGGACCAGCTTCCCGGGAGCAGGTCATGACTGCAATACAAGAGAGAATGCCGGAATCCCCCTTGTAGTGGACCATTGGTATGCGATGCACACTCTACCGGACCGAACGCCTGGGTTAGGAACCCACCCTGCAACTTCTTCGTTGACCATACATCTAACCGATGCCCCCTGGCGGGGAGTGGGAAGGGTTGCAGAGTGAAAGGGTGTGAAGGGAAAGGAAGTAGAAGAAGTGACCTGCCCTACAGATGGTGGGCGCGGGATTCGCTCTCGCTAGGCTG
>CAYNQP010000516.1:0-3492 GCA_964399325.1 uncultured Pirellulales bacterium | reverse complement strand
CCCATCTGGGTGCAGGTGTCCAGGCAGGCGCGGTCGCCCATGCCGAGTTGCTTGGCGACGGTGATCGTCGCCTCGACGAGCGCGGTCTTTTCGCTGACGCCGTGAATGATCTCGGCGGTTTTTTTGATCTCGTTGACGTCGGTAGTATTGAGCACGACGCCGTCGACGCCTTTCTCCAGGATCTCGACCATCAGTTTCGCCTGCTCGCCGTTGGCGACCTGGACGAGGATGTTCTTGCCGCGCCGGGCCAGCAGATTCTCGATGGGGATGATCGTCCAGTCGAGCATTTTGAGTACGACGATTCTGTCGGCCGGCACCGCGGCGGCCCGGTCCTCGTCGGCCTTGCTCGCCATATCGATAAACTCCACATCGGTGCCCGGCTTGATATCGCCGGCGGCCTCGACGGTCTTGATCTTGCCGAACTGGCGAACGGTGCCGCTCTCGCCGTCGGGCAGCACGACCGCCTCGGCCCCGCTCTCCAAAGCCGCGATGGCGATTTCCTTCTCGTACGGTACCACGTTAACCCAGAGTCTCTTCATAATTCTAACTCCAGTATCTGTTGGCTTGCGTTGACACTGACCAGCTTGATTAGACGCGAGTGGTCAGGCTGTGTCAATAGGCCGATCTGCGCCGGCTTGGGATAGGCTGAGCTTGGCAGCGGTAGGAGGTCATGCGATAGTCGATGGCCACGCCCGAGTTCTTGGGCGGTATTTCTTTCAAGGGCGCAACGATGAGAACGGAGAAGCTTCCAGCGACGCGGAGCGAGAGGCGCTGCTTGTGGCGCTCGCAGAAAGAGCACGCAACGGCTGCAAGTCCGCCGCCGCTAACTTGACGGGGTATGGCCGGGATATCGATCGCGCGGGGCCACTATACGCCGTTCCTGACCGACGGACAAGCCTCTCTTGCCTGGTGAACCGACGGTATCAAGGGGGATTCTTGATCGTTCACTGATTCAAACGCATCATCGTCTCCGTCTATGGAGTGGAATGGCATTGATTTCCCATTTGAGTCGCCGTATACTGACAGATGCTACGGATGATGTGGCGTTTGGGGTGGTTCAACTGTGCGAAGAGTCAGGGCATCGAGCGATGCCTTCTGGGATAGAGACAGGCGTGATGAGCTATCGTTCCGACAAATACCGTTTGGGTGCCACAGCGAGCATGGCCCGGCGGGCTATCGCTGTTCTACTGGCAAGTTTGCTGTCTGTTGTCTCGGCGGCCGAGTCGTCTGAAGGCGGCGATGAGATCGTCCGTGTTCGTCAGGTCAAGTCTGGAGGCGGTGTGCGCCTGTTTGTGGAGAACCTCGCGGCCTATGACGCGACCGTGACCCTCACGATCAAGGCCAACAATGGTACGGTCACGCGACTGAAGCCGGAGACGGATACGTATCGCGCTCGCTCCGAGACGGAGGTTGCCAGGCTGACCGCCTCCGTCGAGCCGGGCCAACGATGGACCATGCGCTATCGTCTCAATTGGGTCAAAGGCAGCATGCACGCCGAACACGATGATACGGTCCTCTATCGTCTTCCCTACGAGCCGGGCACGTCCCATCGCGTGACACAGGGATACAACGGCAAGACGCACCACGACCACGACCAGTATGCCGTTGATTTCGCCATGAGAGAGGGAACCGCGGTGTGTGCGGCCCGAGACGGCGTGGTGGTGGACTTACGTGAATCCTCCCGGGTAGGAGGGCCGGATAAGGAATATGAAGATCAATCGAACTTCGTTTCCATTGTCCATGCCGACGGCACGATGGCGGAATACCTCCATCTTGAGTACGACGGCGTGCTGGTCGAGATCGGCCGGGAGGTCAAGGCCGGCACGCAGATCGGGCTGTCGGGCAACACGGGCCATTCGAGCCTGCCGCACCTGCATTTCGTCGTCCACTCCGCCGTGGACGGCAAGCATCTGCAATCGCATCGCGTGACCTTTACCACCCGACAAGGCACCGTCACCGAGCCCCTCCCCGGTCGCGTCTACACCGCGAAGTAGCGGCTCGCGACGCGGCACAGTGGCCAAGTCAGAAGCGGGTGCCGTGGATGGGTTGGATGACTTGGCTGTGGCGAGGGTGTCCGAGGCGGCGCGGTCGGTGCGGGCGGTCGTCCTCGCACGAAATGACCATACATCCGGTTAGAGACAACATCATTCCTATCGCGACACCAATCAGTAGAATCTTCTTGGCCGTTCTCATCGTTGTTGCTCCTATCCATAAGTCACAATCGGTATAGCCGTTGCTCTATCTATTCAAAGGCCGCAGATCGGGGGTTGGTAACGCGGTCTTGGGCCGGATGGCAGGGGCTTGCCGCCGGCGCAAATTGCGAATAAGGGTCTTGACGGAGAGGGGGATTCGTCTATTCTGTAGCCTTTCACTTCATCCGTTAGAAGGAGATGGTTGTGCAGGGAAGTACATCCTCAGGGCAGTTCGTTTTTGAACCTTCCGAAGTCGAGCCGGTCGGCAGCGTGCTTTACGACGAGCATCTGAAGCTGACGGCCAAGTCTCGCATGAGTCCCTTCGCGGGATACATCATGCCGCTGTGGTATTCTTCCATTTCCGCTGAGCACCGGGCCGTTCGCGAGGCCGCAGGGCTGTTCGACTGCACCCACATGGGCATACTCGAGTTCTCCGGCAGCGGGGCCGAAGGCGTGCTCAACGTCGCTACCACCAACAACGTTGCCAAGCTGGCCGTGGGTCGCGCCCAGTATGGCTACATTCTCGACGCGGCGGGCAACGTTCTGGACGATATTATCGTCTACCGTCGCGGTGCGAACCTCTTCATGGTCGTGGTCAACGCCGCCAACGAGCCCAAGATCAAGGCCTACTTCAGCGAGCTTCTGGCCGGCCGGGTCGTTATCGAGGTCGAACCGCAGAGGAAAGGTCTTGCGCCTTGCGAGCCGTGCATCATCCGCGACATGCGGGACACGAGCGTGGCCTCGGATTGCCGCGTGGATATCGCTTTGCAGGGCCCGGCGTCAATTGACGTACTGGCCAAGCTGGCCGATGATGAGACGGCGGCCGAGCGGTTGAGTTCCCTCAAGAGCTTTGCCTTGACTGAGATGTCTTTGGGCGGGATCGAGTGTGTGATTTCGACGACTGGGTATACCGGCGCGAAGGTGGCATTCGAGTTATTCGTTCATCCCGAACAAGCGCCTCGGCTGTGGAACCTGATCCTGGAAGCAGGCGAGCCGCTGGGCGTGCTTCCATCTGGGCTCGGAGCGCGGGACAGCCTGCGAATCGAGGCGGGGCTGCCGCTGTACGGACACGAGCTGGACGGCAAGTTCGGGATTTCCCCTTTCCAGGCGGGCTATGGTTGGGCGGTGAAGCTGGCCAAGACGTTCTTCATCGGCAAGACGCCGATGACCCGTGCCGCCGAGAGCTACGACATGCAGGTCGCCCGCGTGGAGTTGCCGGCCACGAAGGGGATTCGGCCCGTCCGCCAGGACGATCCGGTCCTCAATGAACAGGGCGGGTGCATCGGCTGGGTCTTGAGCA
>CAYNQP010000515.1:0-3495 GCA_964399325.1 uncultured Pirellulales bacterium | reverse complement strand
GTTCTCCCAACCTCACAAGGTCAACGGCGAGATCGTGGGCAGAGTATGGAGCTTTCGAGACATCACCGAGCGCGTGAGAGCGGAGGAGCGTCAGACCCAATTGCTCGGACAACTGGAAAAGACGAACCAAGAACTCAAGGATTTCGCCTACATTGTCTCCCATGATCTCAAGGCGCCGCTGCGCGGCATCAAGACGCTCGCCGGCTGGATATCCGCCGACTACACCGACAAGCTCGGCAACGATGGAAAGGAGCAACTGGCTCTGCTGCTGAGCCGGGCCGATAGAATGCATGACCTGATCGAGGGTATCCTCCAGTATTCACGAATCGGACACGCCAAGGAAGAAATGGTCCAGGTCAACCTTGACGAGCTTGTGCCGGCCATTGTGGATATGCTGGTGCCGCCCGAGAACATCACGATAACCATCCAAGACGGCCTTCCCATGATTCTCTGTGAACCCACCAAGACAGGTCAGGTATTTCAGAATCTGCTGAGCAATGCCGTCAAGTATATGGACAAGTCCAAGGGGCAGATCACCGTCGGCTGCGTGGACGAAAACGGATTTTGGAGGTTCAGCGTAGCGGACAACGGACCCGGGATTGAGAAAGAGCACTTTGAGAAGATATTCCAGATGTTCCAGACGCTGATGCCCCGCGATACGTTCGAGAGCACCGGCGTCGGACTGGCCGTCGTCAAGAAGATCGTCGAAACCTACGGCGGCACCATTTGGGTGGAATCCGAGTTGGGCAAGGGAAGCACATTCTTCTTCACGCTGCCAAAAATGCAAGAGAGGTCATCCGATGAGAGACTGCAGGCCTGTACTGCTTGTTGAAGACGACACCATTGATGCGATGACGGTTCGACGGGCCTTCAGCGATCTGAAGGTGACGAATCCCCTGGCGCACAGCCTGAACGGAGAGGACGGGGTCGCGTATCTGACTCAGGAGACCAATGAGCGCCCGTGCGTCATCTTCCTCGACCTGAACATGCCCAAGATGAACGGCCTTGAGTTCCTGCGCATCGTCAAGGCTGACCCGGAACTGAGGAAGATTCCCGTTGTCGTGCTGACAACGTCCAACGAAGAGCAGGACATCGTGGCGAGCTTCAGACTGAGTGTCGCCGGCTATATCGTCAAGCCGGTTGACTACCAGAAGTTCGTCGAAGCCGTTCGGACTTTCGATATCTACTGGACATTGAGCATACTGCCGGATGAGAAGGTAGAGGGCCGGAATAAAGAGTGCGGAACCTCTGCTGCTTGTGGAGGACAGCGTCCTTGACGCTCAAAGCACCAAGCAAGCCCTCCGGGAATTAGGCGTTTCAAGCAGATTGGCCCACGCCGCAACTTCGACCAGTTCCGCGAGACCGTCAAGGCCATCGACAGCCACGGGCGTCTGAGCCGGTTGCCGACGGTTGCTTCGCTCAAACCCAAGTACGAGGCGAACCTCCCGGTGGGGCTCGGACCCGACGCCCGGATGTGGGGATCGAAGGTGATCTGCCACAGGCTGCCAAGCGTGCGAATTCGATCTTGATAAGCCAGGCCCCATCGCAAGGGTGATCCGTTCGCGGGCACCCTCGTGGTTCGACATCCACATATCCACTTTTCAGCGATTTGCACCCTTGACGACGATCCGCGCCAGCTTATAATACGTGTTTTGCTTTTTGTTGCTCGCCACGAACCACAGCCAGGGGTGCGAGAGCGTGCAAGAGGAGGGACCTGGAATCGGCCGGACAACATGTCTATGCCGAGACCACCTTATCGACGTAGCGCGCACAGCGCAGAGTAGTGGTCCACATCAGAATCAGAAGGGGAAATGTGCTATGAAGAAAACGAGAATGTTGGAGACAATCCTGATCCTTGCCGCGGCGAGCGTCTCCTGCTGGGCACAAGGCAATGCGAATCTGGCCAACGAGAACGCCGAACTGAAAAGCAGGGTCGAGAACCTCGAAAAACAAGTCCAGGGACTGGCGGCGGCCACCGGCAGCAACGATCGGCCATCGACCACGGACACCACCAAGAAATCGCTCTGGTCGAGCCTGGATGTCCAGTTCTATGGATACATCAAGGCCGATGCGGCTTATGACACCTCACGGACGACGACCGGCAACTACATCGTCTGGGTGGACAATGAAGCGACAAACGCCAACGACAACGAATTCAACCTGACGGCGAACCAGACACGACTCGGCCTCAAAATCAACGGCCCCAAGAGCAATGGGCTGGAGACCAGCGGATGCGTGGAATTCGACTTTTACGGCAACTATGCCGATGAGAACAAGCCTAAAATCCAGATGCGACACGCCTATCTCCAGGTGCTGTGGCCCGAAAGCCGTTTCAGCATTCTCGCGGGCCAGACATCGGATGTGATCTCCCCTCTGAATCCCTCCACCCTCAACTACACCGTCCTTTGGGACGCCGGCAACATTGGCTACCGACGGCCCCAGATACGGCTCACCCAGGAATTGACGCTGGCCCCTCCGCAGACCACCCTTAAGCTTCAAGGCGCCATTACCAGGACCATCGGCCGAGCCGTCATCGGGGCGGGCGCGCCTTCGGAGTCCGGCGAAGATGCCGGCTTCCCGACGCTGCAAGGTCGTGTCGGGCTGACCTTCCCGTGGCTTGAGGCCGGCCCCACCACAGTCGGCGTCTCGGGACACTGGGGCCAAGAAGAGTACGACCTCACCGCCGCCGGCGCGAGCAGGGACTTCGACTCATGGTCGGTCAACCTCGACGTGCAGCAGCCGATCTGCAAACGAATGACCGTGAAGACCGAACTGTTTGCAGGTGAGAATCTGGGCACCTATCTGGGCGGCATCGGCCAGAGCGTCCGAGCCGTCAAGAACGGTGCCGGGGTAACCACGGGTTATGACAAGGAAATCGCCGCCCAGGGCGGCTGGTGCGCCGCCACGCTGGGCCCCTGGGATAAGCTGACCTTCAACGTGGGCGTTGGGATCGACGATGTGGACTCCGATGACGTCAACACGGGCGACCGAACGCTGAACCGCGCCGTCTTCGGGAACGCGATCTATGCCCTAAACACGCACGCCGACGTCGGTTTCGAGCTGTCACACTGGAGAACGGACTACAAGGGTCCCGGCGATGCAGACGACATCCGCCTCCAGGCCTCGCTGACATACAAGTTCTGAAATTTCGTTTGACACACCTCCAGGAAGGGATTATAAAGCCTCCTTTACATCTCGCTCAATCCAGCGTTCTGGACAAGCTTGGTGTCGGGTTTTCTTGACAGCACGCAGCACCAGCGAGGAGCGGCATGGGAAGTCTCACAGCAAACTATCCATCAACAAAAGGAGAATACTATGGCAGAAGACAAGGCGATCAACTCGCTGATGACTGAAAATCGGACGTTTCCGCCGCCGGATCAGATCAGTAAGAATGCCCACATTACCAGTGCCGAGCAATACCAGAAGATGTGGGAAAAGTCTATCAACGACCCCGACGGCTTCTGGCTGGAACAGGCCAAATCGCTGACGTGGTTC
>CAYNQP010000514.1:0-3503 GCA_964399325.1 uncultured Pirellulales bacterium | reverse complement strand
ACTTATGGTTTTCCGTAGGTTCCTTGTCGGACCTTGTCGATCTCGGGGGCAGTCAGGACATCGTTGAAGACCGCCATTTCATCCAGCAATCCATCATAGCGATGGTTGCTCCAGCGGTAGGCGCCCAGCACCAGGCGACCGTCCAGGAGGGGCGCGTTGCTGGTTGTCACCGCCCCGGTGTGGCTGGAGTCGTCGGCGGTGTCATAGATATACAGCTTGACGGTCCCGTGGGACGGACCGGCTTCGTAGGTGACGGTAAGGTGATACCACGTGTCTCTCTGGATGATCTTGGCGCTGGGGGTGTAGTAACTCGCGTTCGAGCCGTCGGGCAGTCCGACGCCGATGCGAACGGTCGCCGTGCCGGGGCCGGCCGGCTCATAGAGCCCCACCGTAAAGGAGTGTTTGTTGGCCTCACCTTTGCCGCAGATGATCGCGCCACCGGCCACCTGCTCCGAGCCGGCGCGGGCTTTCATCCAAAAGGCAAAACTCAGCTTCGTATTGGCGGTCTTGCTCTTCAAAGGAAAGTCCGCACTCAGATTGGCATCCACGATGGTAAGGTACCCATTGTGCGTATCGACACAGGCCGTTCCCTCTCGATAGTCGACCATATTGGCATCAGGAACACCGATCTTACTGAGCGGGTTGGCGCCGATACTGTCTTCGAGCAGGTGTTCCTCTTCGAAACGCCACAGGGCCACGCAATTCGGGTCCACGGCAAAATTGTTGCCGACGGCGGTGACGCCGTAAGAGGCGAGAAGCGTCATGCCGCTGTAGGCCTGATAGCCTTTGAGCATGAGGTACCAGGTGGCCGCGGCCGGGTTGTCGATATGGACCGTTTCATTGTTGCCGATCAGATAGGGCCGATAGTCCCAACTGGTGAGGGTGGGCTTGGCGCCTTTCTTGATATAGAGGTCGCAGTCGCCGGGACCGCCGGAGATGGCGATGTCCAGATACTCCTGTCCGGCGGGCACCACGATCTTGTAGAACGTCTCGCTGCCGGTGGCGCCGGCCAGGCCGGGCACGGGCACGCCGTTGTCCAGTTCGGTCACCGCTTCCGCCACGGGGGTGTAGGTCGCCACCAGCGTGGCGCCGGTGTAGGCCTGATAGGCATTCAACAGGATGAAGTAGGTCCCGGCCACCGGCGTGTTGATGGTGACCGTTTCATTATTGCCGATCAGATACGGACGGTAATCCCATTCCGTCAGCGTCGGCGGCGTGTCCTTGCGGACGTAGAGGTCCGCGTCGCCGGTGCCGCCGGACAGCTTGATCTCCAGTTGGCTCTGGCCCGTGGGTACGTCGATCTTATAGAACTTCTGGTTGCCCGTGGCGCCGGCCAGGCCGGTCACCGGCACGCCGTTGGTCAGCGGGGTCACCGTGGGGCCGCCTCCGCCGCCGGTGCTGTACGTCGCGACCACGGTCAGCCCGGTATAGGCCTGGTAGCCATGGACCATGATCAGCCAGTTGCCATAGGGCGGATTGGCGATGGTCAGCGTTTCATTGTTGCCGATCTGGTAGGGGCGGTAGTCGTATTCCGTCAGCGTGGGGACCTCGTTCAACTTGACGTACATATCCGCGTCCCCGGTGCCGCCGGAGATCTTGATCTCGAACTGGTCCTGGCCGCTGGGCACGATGACGCGATAGTACTTCTTGCTGCCGGTGGCGCCGGAGGTGTTGGGCACCGGCACCCCGTTGCTCATGACGGTGACATTGCCGCTGAACCAATGCTCGACGCTGAGCGTCAAGTCGCCGTAGGCTTGTCGGGCCCGCAGCATGATGTACCAGATGCCTCCTTGCGGATTGCTGATGGTGACGGTTTCGTCGTTCTCCGACAGATACGGTCGATAATCCCAGTCCAGCACCGTGGGCTTGGCCCCGTGCCGGACGTAGAGGTCGCAGTTGCCGTAGCCGCCGTAGATCTTGATCTCGAAGTTGGTTTCGCCGGAGGGCAGCTCGATCTTGTAGAACGTCTCACTGCCCAGCGGGCCCGAGAGGTCGTACAACGCGGTGTTGTTCTCGATGATGAAGATGTTGCCGTAGCTGGCCCTGAGGGTCAGGCCGGCATAGACGCTGTAGCCCCGCAGCATAATGTACCAGGCACCGGCGGTGGGGGCGTTGACCGAGACCGTCTCGTTGTTGCTGGAGGTGTAGGAACGGTAATCGTAATCAATGATGGTCGGCGGCGTGCCGTACATGACGTAGAGGTCACAGTCGCCGGTGCCGCCGGAGGTCTGGATCTCCAGGCTGGTCTGACCGGCCGGCACGTCGATGCGATAGAGCTTCTCGCTGAACTGGGCCCCGGCGATATTGGTCACGGGCACCCCGTTTTGCAACGCGATCCCGATCCCGCCGCTATAGGTGGCCAACAGGGTCACGCCGGCATAGGCGCTGTAGCCCCGCAGCATGAGGTACCACGTTCCGGCGGCCGGGTTGTTGACGGTGACTTTCTCATTGTTGCCGACCAGGTACGGTCGGTAATCATAGCTGGCCAGGGTGGGCAAGGCATCCCGCTTGACATAGAGATCGCAGTCGCCGCTGCCGCCGGAGATCTGGATCTCCAGCTTGGTCTGTCCGGCCGGGACGTCGATCTTATAGAACGTCTCGCTGCCGGTGCCGCCGAGAAGACCGGGGATGGGCATCCCGTTCGTTAGCGTCGTGACGCTGATGCTGGCCGAATACGTGGCCCTCAGAGTCAGGCCCGAGTAGGCCGTATAGCCGCGCAGCATGATATACCAGGTCCCGGCGACCGGACTGGCCACCGTGACCGTCTCGTTGTTGCCGACCTTGTACGGCCGATAGTCGTACGTCGTGATCGTGGGCAACGCGCCCCGACGCACGTAGAGGTCGCAGTCGCCGATGCCCCCGGAAATCTTGATCTCCAGGTCGTCCTGACTGGCGGGCACGACGATCGCGTAGAAGGTTTCGCTGCCGATGGTCCCGGACAGGCCGGTCGCCGGCACGCCGTTGGTCAAGGTGATCGGGGCCCCAGCGGCGGCCGAGGCCAACACCCCGAGGGCTGCCAAAAGGACCACGGTGGTTCTCGGACGCGATTTCGTCAAGCCGCTCATGTTGTTTCTCCTCTCTAACTAAACCGGGTACAGTTGCGCGAATCCTGTTCTAATCCTGAATGTCGGATATCTAGCTGTCTTAGATTAGTGCCAGCGGAAATGCTGTGTGTAACGCCTTTTTCATAATTCTCCTGGTTTCCGCCGCCGCGTCGGCCCGTGTCGGCCTGCCACGGGGACGGCCGACCGAATTCCCGGCGGGCCGTTCGCAGAGCACGGACCTACAGAAGACGCGATCACCGCAGACGTGGGTTGGCTGGAGACCTCCTCAGACAACCGCCCGTAGAATCCTTCCCGGCTTTATCGGCCGTAGGGGCCAACTGCAAGTCTCAAAGCGACTTACACAGCGTCCCTGCTCCCACGATTCCATGCGGGGGTATGTCGGCAGGCAGGATTATACCAGGGCCGACCCCAACCGTCAACACCCCAGCCCCGGACGAC
>CAYNQP010000513.1:0-3511 GCA_964399325.1 uncultured Pirellulales bacterium | reverse complement strand
GGCGAGAAACAGAACGCCAACCACGCACACCCATATCTGCTGTCTCTGCAGCAACGAACTGGACCGGGTCTCACTCATCAGCTACCGATTTCCTCATAATTGGCCAGATAGCAGACAATCTCGAACCGGCTGACTTGAAACGTCTCTTCGACCTTCGTCGATACCTGGCCCGTGCCATACTCTTCCGGACCCTCCGTCACACTCGTGGGGACACTTATCTTACCATTGCGGGAAAATGACGGGGTGACATGTCGGAAATAGAGGGACTCATCCAGTCGGCAGACCAGGTCGCCTACGTCACCTGGGTCGAGAGCCACGCCAGTCAGCACGATTCGGAACCTCACATCCCCCTGGGGAGCCGCCTCGGCCATGTTGCCCGATTTCTCGGCTGATCGCACCGCCGAGCCGCTACCCTTCTGTGTTTTCTTGCCTTCCTGTAGAAACGCCTCTGAAACGAACTCCGCTCCGCTCAGGATCACACGATCGCCGATAACGTGACTCATCTCAGCCAGGGCAGCGCCCAGATTGATTCTCGAGTCGATTTGTCTGATCGCATCGGCTTTGGCCTGGTACCCACCGAGTTCTCTGCTAATCCTATTGAACTCGCGCATGACGTCATCCGCTTGGATACGCTGACCTTGAAGCTGTGACAAGGCCACATTCGCCTTGGCGATCCTATGCTCGGATGTCAGATTATAGGTCAACATCGTCAAGAAGACGGTCGTCAAGGCAATGTATTGTCGGCGGATGTGAACGCGCCGGCGCTTGCCCTCTTTGTACCACTCGGGAAGAAAGTCTATCTCTTTCACGATGGTTCACCTTCCAGCACCCGTTCGGACGGAATGTCCGATGGGCTGCGTGTCTGCGCACATACTCCCCAACCTTTCAGACTGAGTCCGACAGCAAGGGCAAAGTCCGCGAACGGATCGTCACGGTCTTCATCATATACGGCACCGCTAAGATCAAACCCGCGTAGCGGCTCGGCCACCTCCATTTCCATCGCGAGACGGCGCCTGATAACATCCAAGACGGCCGTCTCATTGGCCCCACCGCCGGCCATGACGGCCCGCTCGATGCGCTGGCCGCGAAACGTAACGGTGTAGTATCGCAGGCACAACGATATCTCAGCGGCCAATTGCTCCCCCGTGGCGCTGAGCGTGTCTGCGACGAGGCGATGCATCGACGCCTCCACGGCCTCCCCATGGCGCAGCTTCAGGCGGAGAGATTCCGCATCGGCAACGGGGATATCCAATTGGGCGGCGATGTCTTCGCTGAAGCGTGCCACGCCGAACATCATCTGCTTGACAAAGCAGATTTCGCCCGCTCGACCAATAATGACGGTCGTATAACGATGGCCGACATCGATGAACATGATGGTCCGTTCCTTGTCCTCCTGACGTCGCATCATCCGTTCGAAGTTGCGGAACAAGGCACAGGGAACGGCATCGATACCGACAGGCCTCAGCCGGGCGTGCTCAATTAAAGATATGTGGTTCTTGATCGTCTCATCATCGGTGGCGAAGAGGATGTACTCGTTCTTCACCTCATCACCTTGTCGCACGTTGCCGGCCAGCACGTAGTTGATGACATCCGTTCTCGGATCCAGACCGAACCGCTGAGCCGCTTCTCTCTGGAGTGCTTTTTCAGCGTGCGGCGTCTCGGCCTCCGAGAGTCGCAACGACGTAATCCGAAGCTTGTCGTTGGGAAGCGCGGAGACGACATCGTGCCCTCTGAAGCTGCCCCGGGTCAACAATCGCCGGATGGCGCCGGGGATGAGACGTTCTCGCGTTTGATCGTCATCGTTTGAGTGCGCCGGCAGAGAGGCCCTCTGGGCTGCCAGTACTTTCACGCCGTCATCGGTCAGCACCAATTGGACCATCTTGATGGCGCTGTGACCGATGTCCAGCCCTATGGGTAAGACCTTCTTGTTCATCACCGTCCAATTCGACATTAAGATATCCGGTTACTCAATTCTCCAAGATGGAGATATATCCTGTCACAGCTTCGACCTTCACCTTTTTCTCAGCGTCGCCGGCCTGCAACGTAATCATGCCGCTGTTCAGATCATTGTCACTGCCGTCAAAGGGGCTTCCCAGATAATTGAATTTCACCACGGTGCTCGTGCCATTGAAGCTGGCACTGACCAGATCGACCCGGTCGAGGCGCGTGTCACTGTGGAAATCGACCTCATACTTGAATCCTTTCTTGACAGGGTGGTCAATGATCCTGTCGGGGTTGCCCACAGGCTTGCTCAGGTCCTCAATGTGGTACTTGTCGTTCGCCTCATCGAAAACCACGGCGTAGCGCTGGCCTCGGCTGATCGCCATGCTCTTGGCGTACTCCAGATCGGCAGCGACGATGTTGGCCGCCGCGCGAATCTGGAAGCTGACCGCGGACGACATCACAGGTATAGCGATCGCAGCCGCAATTCCGATAATAACGATAACGATCATGAGTTCGATGAGCGTGAAGCCCACACTCTTGCGCGTGCTCGCGTGACCGCGGCGTATCCTCATAGAGGTCCAATCATCACACCATCGTCGTCTGTGCGTACCTGCGGCATTCCAGTTCCCCGCAGCACCGCGAAACCCGGTATGGCGTCTTGTCATCTCAACCGTCTGTGGTTTTGCATTCCGACCCATTGTCTACCCTGCCTCCATTGTGTATTCGGCCCGTCCAGGCCGAGGCTTAACCTGCAACCGATCCGCAGTTTGGGGCTCCGTCTCGACCGCCGCGATCGGCAAGCCACTGTCCACGTTGCTGGCGGCACCGGGCTCACCGCAATTGGCCCGGCAGGCGATGCTACCGTCACATCTCATATGTTCCACCGTCAAGGTCCGAGAAAATACACTTGCCCACAATCGTCGGCTCTGGCGCGACAGGACCAGCCCCAGACCTGCCTCGGCCCGGGTCCTCTTCCGACGACTCTTTGCCTGCATCACGTTTTTTCGCCTACGCGCCTCTGGGACCGATAAACCGAGGGTCGCACCGGAACGTAGTTGCATGCCTGATCCTCTCATAATTGCTCTCTACGGATGGCCTTGAAGAAGGCGCCGGCAGCCGGACTCCAATGCTCTCGACTTCCGGCAGGCCAGACAACGATCGCCGCCTTGGCAGGATCCGCTGTGATCTTTCCGTCCATGCCGTCCTCATCAAGGGTCCACCGGGCCATCAGCCCCGACGCGGCTCCACCGGCCTTGATTGTGCCTATCTCCGTTACATCCAGCCCGCGGTCGTAGACGCGAACATCATCGATCCAGCCATCCCAGTATCGAGGGTCCGACGTCTGGGAATTGGCTCCGATCATGACCTTGTGGTCGTTCGTATGGATCAGGCCGGACGCCACTGCGTTGGCATCCAAGACCCCGTCGACGTACAGATAGAGGCCCGCCCCGTCGTAGACGCCGGCCACGTGATGCCACTGATTGTCATTCACATTGTCGTTAGACGGGATGATTACTTTTGTGTTATTGTTTGACTTATGTTTATATGGTATGTCTTTTTGTTTTTT
>CAYNQP010000512.1:0-3516 GCA_964399325.1 uncultured Pirellulales bacterium | reverse complement strand
CCCAGCGGCTGCGGCAAGAGCACCTTTCTGCGCAGCATCAACCGGATGAACGATCTGATCCCCCACGTGCGGGCCGAGGGTCGCCTGGTGGTGGATGGCCACGATGTCTACGACAAGCGCACCAATCTGGTCAACCTGCGTCAGCAGGTGGGCATGGTTTTTCAAAAACCTAATCTGTTCCCCAAGAGCATCTTCGACAACATCGCCTACGGCCCGCGTCTGCAGGGAGTCAGGGGCAAAGGTCAGCTCCAGCACATCGTCGAGCGGAGCCTGAAGGCCGCAGCAATATGGGACGAGGTCAAGGACGACCTGAAGAAATCGGCGCTGGCCCTTTCGGGCGGCCAGCAGCAACGCCTTTGTATCGCTCGGGCCCTGGCCACCCGGCCGCGCATACTGCTCATGGATGAGCCCTGCTCGGCCTTGGATCCCATCGCTACCGGCCGCATCGAGGACCTGATGGAGCAGCTCAAGAGCACCTATACCATCGTCATTGTCACGCACAATATGCAACAGGCCGCACGGGTCAGCGAGAGGACCGCGTTCTTCTACATGGGCGAACTCATCGAATACGACCAAACCGCGAAGATCTTCCGCAACCCCGGCAAGAAGGAAACCGAGGATTATGTGACCGGTCGGTTTGGCTAATAGGTCTTATGGGTCCTATAGGACCTATTCAAAGGAGCCCACTGATGCCTGTTCATTTACGCAGAGAAATCGAGAACCTCAAGAAGGAAATCCTGACCCTCGGGACCATGGTTGAGCTGGCCGTGCGGGAGGCGACCGCGGCCATTGCCGACCGAGACGAGGCGACGGCCCGGCGCATCATCGACAATGATATCCGGATCGATGAGATGGAGGTGCAGGTCGAGGAAAGCTGTCTGAAGATTCTGGCGCTCCATCAGCCGGTCGCGATCGATTTGCGGTTCATCATCGCCGTACTGAAGATCAATAACGACCTGGAGCGGGTCGGCGATCTGGCCGTCAACGTGGCCGAGCGGGCTGCTTTCCTGGCCACGCAGCCGCCGGTCAGCATCTCGCTCGATTTTCAGGCGATGGCCCACAAGGCCCAGAACATGCTCACAAAGAGTCTGGACGCCTTGGTGAATCTCAGCGCCTCGCAGGCCCTTGAGGTCCTGGCCGGCGACGACGAGATCGACGCCATGAACCGGCAGATGTACGTCATCATCCAGCAGGCCATCGGCGCCCGGCCCGAACAAACCGAGTCGCTGATCCACATGCTCTCAGCCTCCCGGCATATCGAGCGCATCGCCGACCACGCGACGAATATCGCCGAGGATGTCATTTATATGATCGAGGGCACCATCGTCCGCCACAACGCCGAGGACTACAAACCCCAAATCCACCCGTAGAGACGCAATATCTTGCGTCTTTACCTGTGGTCTTTGCAGGGAAAACCCGCGGCCATGTACTCAATGTCTTCCCGTTCATCGGCGGGGGGCGTCATGTTGAACGAGAACATGGCTGGCTCATACATGGCCCGGTAGCACCAGTCGATAGTGCTCCGGTTGGCCCACTTGTGCGATTCTGAGTGGCCGTCGGCAAAGCCGAACGTGGTGCGCTCGCCGTGCCACATGGCGAGTGGGTCGATCCAACTCAGTGGGAGAAAATGCATTTGCCAGGAGCCCACATTGGAGCCCCGAGGATCGGCGTCTTCCAGGAACACATACTTGCGAGAGGGATTCTCAATCTGATCGTACCTCTGAGCGGGCGTGTGGTCGTTTCCTCCGTCCGGCCACGACTTTTCTCCGTTGGCGCCGTTGGCGATAGAGTAGCTTCGATACGCGGCTCGCCTTGGATCCTTCATACGCGGGTCGGCAGGGCAGCGGTACACCCTCACCTCTCCGACGTACGGGTAGAATGCACCGGTCTTGATCGCCTGGTCTATTTCCTCATCAGCGCCGACGCCGCCTGAAGGCACCGGGTGCGCCCAGGTGTATATGCTATTCATGACCATGGCCTCAACCAACCGGCCGTCGTTGTCCTGAGTGTACGCTAGCCAAGCGAGTGACAACTGCCTGACGTTGGCCAAGCAGACGAATTCCTTGGCGCGATTGCGGCCGGTCTGCCCGACCGCGCCCAGGCTCGATATCAATAGCACGCCACAGAGAACAAGTGCGGCGATATCCCTTTTCGTAAGATTCGGTCTGCCTCTCACAACGGCCTCCAAAATCAATGCTACCTGTGGGACTTGCAGGGAAAGCCTGCCCCCATGTATTCAATGTCTTCCTGCTCGTCGGCGGGAGGCGTCATGCGGAACGCGAACGCGAAGGGCTCATACATGGCGACATGGCACCAGTCGATCAGGTTCTTGTCGTGCCACTTGTGCGATTCCGAATGGCCATCGGCAAAACCTAACGTGGTGCGTTCGCCGTGCCACAGGGCCAGCGGGTCGATCCATCTCAGTGGGTCGAAACCCATCTCCCAGGAACCCATGTTCTGTCCTCTGGGGTCGGCCTCTTCCACGAAGACGTATTTGGCCGCGGGATCCATGATCTCGGAGTATTTCTGGGCCCGCGTATAGTCATTGCTCCCTATTCCGTTGGCGCCGCCAGCGATGGAGTAAGAGCGGAAAGGTCTCCCCGTTGGATTGTCCGGTCGTCCATCAACGGGACAATGGTATACGCCCACATCACCAGCATAGGGGAAAAGCAGACCACGTCTGATAGCTGCCTTCCTTTCCTCGATCCCGGGGGCGTTCCACGAAGGGTCATCCACCCACTGCATCTGGCTGTTGCCACGACCGGTATGGCCCCCAACGAACCGGCCGTCATTGTCCTGGGCGTACGCTAGCCAAGCGAGTGACAACTGCCTGACGTTGGCCGAGCAGACAAATTCCTTGGCGCGATTGCGGCCGGTCTGCCCGACCGCGCCCAGGCTCGATATCAATAGCGCGCCACAGAGAATCAGAACGCCCACCTCTTGTTTTCCCAGGCGCCTGGCTCTTGGATTCATGAGTCACTCCTTCTGCCCCTATTGCACCGGATCGTATCCGAGGCGTCCCCAGACGGCAATCTGGAGTCTATGCAGATCCTCCCTTCCATTGTCGGTCCACATCCAATATTCACTGTGCCCGTCGGCAAAAGAGACGGTTGTGCCGTTGTCGTGTCGGACTGGCGGAGCATCCCACCATGTCTCAGACAGATACTGGACCGCGAAACTGTCAGGTCTCGCCCGCCCCTCGTCAATGAAGACCATGCGTTCAGCCGGCCCCGGTGTGATAATCTCGTCGAGATTTCTGACCCACAGCACAGTGTCGCCGATTCGTGTGCCCTGTGTCTGGCCGTCGTAATTGCTGGTTGTGCCGTTCCGGGCCCTGCCGTTCATGGAATCGACGATGGCGTAGTTGAGCATCTCGCCCGAATAGCCGCCCGGGCACCGGTACAGCTTCGACTTGCCCACGTAAGGCCACAAGGCCCCTTCCTGGATCGCTAATATCTGTCGGTTTTCCGGCAACGGGATGCCCGCAGTATAGTTGTCGGCCCAGCACTTTCCTAC
>CAYNQP010000511.1:0-3518 GCA_964399325.1 uncultured Pirellulales bacterium | reverse complement strand
GCGGGCCTTGCCCAAGTCCATGCGATACGAAACGGGATACGCCCAGTGACGCGTAAGATATTCCTCCGCCATCGCCTGGGGTCGCAAGTACCGTCCCGGCGGCGTCTCGGCGTCCATCGGGATATTCAACACGTAGAATTCGTCCCGCTGGACAAACGGCAGCAACGCCATCTTGACGTTCTTCGAGACGAAATGGGCCAGGATGAAAGCCAGCAACGCCTGTCGGCAACTCATATCGACCGCGACCAGGCTGATCTTCTGGTGGAACTGCAGCAGCGGAATCTGTGCTTCGACCACCTCGACGCGCGCGGCGCTGTCGGTCTTGAACAAGTTGTAGATCACCAGAATTTGCTTGTCCAGCTCGCGGGCTTTCTCCAGGACCTCGCTCTCGGTAGCGAAGCCCTGCGTGTCGGGATCGATCACCAGCAGGACCAGGTCGCACTCTTTGAGATCGGCGAAGACTTTGGCTCGCTTCTTCTCGCCCAGCAGGGTCGATTCATCCAGCCCGGCGGTGTCGAACAGCTTGACCGGCCCCATGCCGTGGATTTCCTGCAGCGCAATCTTCGTATCGGCGGTCGTTCCGGGCGTCGCATCGACGATAGATGTCTCCTGCTGGGTGAGCAGATTCATGATGCTGCTCTTGCCCGAGTTCATCTTCCCGAAAATCCCGATATGGTCTCTTTCGACAAGCATCAGTACCTTATCCACATCAAGCACAGGCCATTGGGTGGCGCGATGGGTCCGGCGGCCCTTCGGTCTTGGGCCTCCAGGGCCGCGACGATTCTGTCCGGCTGCCAGCGCCCCAGCCCGACCTCGACCAGCGACCCGACGATGTTGCGCACCATGTTATAGAGAAAGCCGTCGCCCTCGACCTCGACGTAGACCCACTGGTTCTCTTCCTCGACCCTCTCCGTGACATCGCACCGGAAGACAGTTCGCACCGAGTCGTCCCGGTTGTCGGCGGCAGAGGCAAAGGACTTGAAATCCTTCCTGCCGACCAGCCGCTTGGCCGCGGCGTCCATTAGCGCCGCGTCCAGCCTCGACGAAAGATGCCAGCAATACCGCAACTGCAAGACCGGACGCACCGGGCCGCAGTAGATCGTGTAGCGATAGAGCTTGTTCGTGACCTCACCGATCACATCGAAGCCCATCCGCACTTCCTCGGCCTTGGCGATCGTGATATCGTCAGGCAGCCTGTCCGAAATGACGCGGACGAGGTTCTCCGTGGGAATCGGCGAGTCGATCTGAATCAGCCCAACCTGGCCCAAGGCATGAACACCGGCATCGGTCCGGCTGGCCCCACAGATTCTGGCGTCGGGCCCGAACAAGCTGCGCAGAGCCTCCGTGAGCACGCCCTGGACAGTCATCGAGCCCGGCTGGATTTGCCAGCCGTGGTACTCACTGCCGTCGTAGGCAATGGTCAGCTTGACGTTGCGAAGCGCCATCCTTTAGACATGCAACCCAATCGTCGCGGCCCTCTCACATTTCGAGCAGCTTCTCGGCGATCTGGACCGCGTTCAGTGCGGCCCCCTTGCGCAACTGGTCGCCGGCGACCCAGATATTGATGCCGCGACCGTCCGGGAGCGACTCATCCTGACGGATTCGGCCGACGTAGACGTCGTCCTGGCCCGAGGCATCGATGGGCATCGGGAAGCGATTGTGCTCGCGGTCGTCCATCACCGTCACGCCCGGCGCGGCGCGGAGCAACTCCCGTACCCTCTCCGGCGTCATCGGATCGGTGAATTCGAGATTGATGCTCTCGCAGTGAGCCCGCATCACCGGAATCCGAACGCAAGTGGCCGTGATGGCGATCTCCGGACAATCGAAGATCTTCCGGGTCTCTTTGACCAGCTTCGTCTCTTCTTCGTTGTACCCGTTCGGGCCCAGCGCCGCATTATGGTTGAAGCAGTTGAACGCGATCTGGTACGGAAACGCCTCCATCGTGGGCGGCTTGCCGTCGAGAATCTCGCGGCTCTGCGTCTGAAGTTCGCGCATCGCCGCCGCGCCCGCCCCGCTGGTGGCCTGATAGGTGCTCGCGATCATTCTCTTGACCGGATTGGCCTGATGCAAAGGCCAGACCGGCACGATCCCGATAATGGTCGAACAGTTCGGGTTGGCGATAATGCCCTTATGCTCCTTAATCTTCTCGGGGTTGATCTCCGGAATCACCAAGGGCACCTCGGGGTCCATGCGGAAGGCGGACGAATTATCCACCACTACCGCCCCGGCCTTGGCCGCCGCGGGTCCGAACTCCCGGCTCCGCGAGGCCCCAGCACTGAACAGAGCGATATCCACGCCCGCGAAGCTGTCCGTCGCAAGCTCTTGGACCGTGTATTCCTTGCCCTTGAACGTAATCTTCTTGCCCTTGGAGCGGCTGCTGGCAAGCATCTTGAGCGTATCGAACGGGAAGTTGCGCTCTTCGAGGATACTCAGGAATTCCTGACCCACGGCACCGGTCACTCCTGCGATTGCCAGATGACAAGCCATTATTGCTGCTCCTTTATCCAGTTAAGTGCGTTCATATTGAAGGGCAGCCAACGCCTGACTGCCCGTAGAGATTCACCACTGAAATTGGCCAAACCAAAACTTATACCTTTTCCGGGATCGGAATGCAATATCTGTCCGCGAATATCCACCATTTCGGCGTAGTCCACGTATCGCGGGCGGTCCAAAGACGCTCGCATCCTTGCCACGGATGCCACACATCCCACTCAATCCCGATATCCCATCCCGCCCGAACACTGGGTCTGTATCCCACGATCCGCTTCGGTGCTGACTTACCATAACCCCCTTCCCGAAAATACGTTGTCGTCTATTCCGTCCTTTGAGAATCGGGTTGCTTCCGCCTAATTGGCACAGGCTGTATTGAAGGCATCCCGCGCCCCGATCTGGGTTGATGGCAGGCTCCGTCAGCAAACCCGGCCGTGCCACGCCCGCATTTGCCGGGACAAAATGATTGCTGGACGTGACAGATTCGATTATCTTGAGCGTCAGGTGGGTGAAGTGGCCTTGGGCGTGTCGAATGTTCTTTTCCTATCAGCAATGAGTGAAAGTGTACGCCTGTAGATGCCGGAAGAGCAAGAACAACTGCTGCGGGAAATCGAGCCTCTGCTGGAGCCCCACCACGAAGGGACTCTACGCGAGCTGCTGTATGACTGGCGGGCCAGCGATATCGCCGAAGTCGTCGAGTTGGTGGACAACGACCGCCGGCGGCTGATCTTCGATGTGCTGGAGACTCCGGTGGCCGCCGAAGTGTTCGAGAAGGTCAACGAAGCCACGCGCGAGTGCCTGTTCGAGATACTCACCGACCAGGAAATCCAGCATATCATCTCCGAGCTGGATCATGACGATGCGGCTGACCTCCTGGGGGAGATGCCCGAAGAGGCCGCAGACAAGGCGCTGAAGAGTCTGGCTCTAAGGGACCGTCTGCAAATCCACAAGCTGATGCGCTACTCGGCCGACTCGGCCGGCGGCATCATGGACCCGTTGGTCATCAGCGTGCAGGAGGACGCGACCAT
>CAYNQP010000510.1:0-3519 GCA_964399325.1 uncultured Pirellulales bacterium | reverse complement strand
CCCTGGCCGCAGCTTTGCTTGTTGGTTCGTTCGCTTTCTCGGCGATGCTCACGGCTCTGTCTCGGAGACTCGCCCCGCATCTGGGACTCGTCGCCCATCCGAAGGCCGATCGATACCATCGCAAGGTCATCCCGCTGGGGGGCGGCATCGCCATCTTCGGGACGTTGGCCGTCTTCATCCTGGGTGCGGCGGGCTTTGTCCGATTCCTGGTCGTACCCGGCCATTTCGCCTGGCTGGCAGAGAGGGCCAATGTCAATCCGGGTGATTTTCTCCGCCGATGCGACCAGCTTGCTCTCGTTCTGCTTTGTGCGACGGTACTGTTCGCAGCAGGTCTGTGGGACGACAAGAAGAGTCTCGGCCCCTTTGTCAAACTGGCTATCCAGTGGGGAGTCGCGCTCGTAGCGGCGGCGTTCGCCGACATCAGGGTGGAGTTCTTCATCGACAACAAGATCGCTACGTCCGCCCTATCGGCCTTCTGGATCGTGCTAATGATCAACGCGTTCAACTTCCTTGACAACATGGACGGCGCGTCGGCGGGGATTGCGGCCATCGCCAGCGCGATCCTGTTTACGGCCGCGGCCTTCAACGAACAAGTCTTTGTCGGCGGCTTGGCGCTGGTCTTCGTTGGCACGCTTCTGGGCTTCCTCGCGTTCAACTTCCCGCCCGCCTCCATCTTCATGGGCGACGCCGGCTCTCTCGTAGTCGGCTTCTTCGTCGCGCTCCTCACTCTGCGCACGACCTACTATCAGCAGGATCAGAGCGGACCGTGGTACTCCGTGCTGATGCCGCTAGTGGTCATGGCGGTCCCACTGTATGACTTCACGAGCGTAACATTGTTGCGCCTCCGCCAGGGCAAGAGCCCGTTTGTGGGTGACACGCAGCACTTCTCCCATCGACTGAAACGACACGGATTGACTGACACGCAAACCGTGCTAACCCTGTATCTTGCCACACTCTGCTGCGGCCTCGGGGCCACCTTCCTCTACCAGGTCAACTTCACGGGCGCGATCCTCATCTTCGTACAGACGTTCCTGATACTCGCGATCATCGCTGTCTTCGAGAGCACGGCTAAGCATGGTAAGGACACTGACTAAGGCCAATCTCACCTCGGGCGCCTCGCGGAGAGTCCTCGGACACGTCTTGTTCGGACTATGTCTGGGCATCCTGGCGTTGCGCGTCACGTACACGGAATCGCCGATGGCCCAAACGTCGGGTCTCGCAGGCAGTCTTGCGGACACCGTGTACAGTCTCACCATCTCCGGTCTGCTGATATTTGCGCTGGTGCTTTGGCTGACCTGGGGTATCTGTACCTCTCGTTTGTCCTACCGGATCACCGGAATCGAGATCGGGCTGGCACTATTCCTCGTCGCCTGCGTGGTCTCCACGACGGTCGCCAGCGACAAGCGGCTGGCCATCACGCAGGTCATGATACTGATCGGTCCAATCCTGGCGGCCGTCCTCCTGGTCCAGATACTTGATTCAGCCTTCAAGGTACGGCTCCTGTGCATTGTCATTGCCGCGCTGGGTGTTGTCTCAGCCTATCGGTGCGCCGAGCAGTCCCGCACCGTCAATGAATGGACGATCGAGGAGTACGAGAAGGACCCGGAGGCTTTCCTCAAGACGAACAACATCGCGTTCGAGTTGGGCAGTCTTCAGCACTTCCTGTGGGAGCACCGACTGTATTCGCGTGGCATCCCGGGCTTCTTCACCACAAGCAACTCGGCCGCGTCTTTCGGCCTGATGGCATCCCTCGTCGCCATTGCTCTGCTGCTGGAGCAGATTCGCACAGATAGGCGAGAGAAGTCCGGGCCGCGAGATTCGCTATGCCGAGCCCTCGCTACAGCCCTGGTTATCGCGGGCCTGTTGCTGACGCGGAGCAAGGGAGGCATCCTGGGCTTCCTGGTTGCGGTAGTGCTCTTGGCCCTCTTGCTGTACGCGGGCAAGTGGTTAGCCGCACACCGCAAGTCTGCCCTGGCCTTTCTCTTGCCCCTCTGTCTTGTCCTTGTGGTTGCGGCCGGCTACATAACCGTTTCGTACGGGCTCAAGCACGACCGCTTGCCGGGGGGCAACTCCATGCTCGTACGCTGGCAATACTGGGTGGCCTCCGCACAAATGTGTGCCGATCACCCCATAACAGGTGTCGGACCCGGCAATTTCGCGAGCCACTATCCGCACTACAAACCGGCCGCTGCTATCGAGTCCGTCGCCGACCCCCACAATTTTCCACTGAGTCTCTTGACCCAATACGGGCCGCTCGGCCTGGCAGGTTTCCTGGCAATGGTCTTGGTGCCCATCTGGAGAAGCATCGCGTCCCGCGTACCAGATGTACCACCTGAGAAGCCCCGTACTCCTTCGCTCAGAAGACCGACCCTGGGCATGCTGGGGATTGTATGCACTTCGCTGCTGCTGTTGCGGCCGATCTTGATCCCGATGCCAGCGGGCGGTGGTGAGCCCGTCGTGGTCGTTTACGAGATCGTCGTGCTCTACGTCGCACCTGTGGCGGCATTTCTCATCGGCTTCCTGCTCCTGGCTGCCCCGCTGATAGGGGCATCGCCAAAGCAAGTTGGTATGAATCACACAGCCGTCACGGCGGCCTTGGGCTGCGCCGTTCTCGGGGTCCTTGTTCACAACTTAATCGATTTTGCAATCTTCGAGCCTGGCGTCTGGACCGCATTCTGGTTCTTGATAGCCTGTCTCGTGGCTATCCGGCCACAGAAACAAGCGAGTGCGTCAGCCGCGAGAGACACTTCTCGCACATCTAAATTGGCTGCCGTGGTGGTCGCGTTGGCGGTCCTCGGAGCCTACTGGCGATATGTCTGGAACCCTCCCTGCACGGCGGAGAATCGGATCCAACGAGCCCAGCAGGCCGCTTCCGCGGGGCGGCTCGATCGGGCCCACCGTCTCCTTGATGCGGCCTTCGAGGCCGATCCGCTCAATTCCGCGCCCCTGAGTCTGAATGGACGTCTTTATTTGCGGCAATACGAAAAGAGCTTTCCGAAGCAACCTGCACTACTTGACAAGGCGGCTCAGTACTTTGGCCGGGCTGTCGGGATCAGCCCAGCCAGCTACAAGGATTACGAGAAATCGGGCATGGCCTACAGTCAACTCGGACAATACCAGCAGGCCTACGAAGGGTACACCAAGGCCATCGAGCGGTATCCGGACTGCGGGCAGCTCTGGTTCCGTCGGGGACAAGCAGCGGAGCGACTCAGCAAGCCGGACATAGCCCTGGCGGATTACGGCAGAGCGGTCGAGATTGAGGACGCCTACCGTACGCAGTTCAGGGAAATGTACCCCAAGCGAGAGGGGATCGTAAGCCGACTCGGCGAGGACAACTACGAGTTAGCGAAGAAACGAATGGCCGAGTTGTCACAGTGAGACGATCCCACCGGCGGGTGGTCAGGCCAGCTTGCCCATCACCTCGTTTGGAATGTCGAAGTTGGCGTAGGCATTCTGGACGTCATCGTGGTCGTCGAAGGCCTCCATCAGCGAAATGACCCGCTTGGCCACATGTTCATC
>CAYNQP010000509.1:0-3528 GCA_964399325.1 uncultured Pirellulales bacterium | reverse complement strand
CACAGAGTAACTCCTACTCCTACAGCTACTCGGGGCAATAGCCGACCCGCCAGCAGCCAGGAATAGGAAGCGGTGGCAGGAAACCGACGTCCACGTCCGGCGCCGGTCGTGCATCCTTTGCGTGGTCCACGGCCGGCACCGGCTGCAGGGTGGGTCTCTTCTGACGTGCCCGCACGGCACGCCACCCGGATGCCGCCGCAGGCAAGCATGCCCGTGGCTTGAGTTGCCGACCCAACAAGGACAGGTTCGACAGCAACTTCCGCAAGAAGGCCCCCAATAAGAAAGACCAGGCGGAGGCACATTGACGCGACTCCCTTCTGTTCTTGCGACGACTGCTCAGCAACCGTCCGGATCTGCACGCAATCTGCCGCTCCCCGACCAGACAAACCCAGACATGCCTAAGACCCGTGACGGGGCGCGCCTGCAGATGCGGCCCGTCGCTTTGAATCCAGCCGCCTGACAGACCGTGACCAGACTCGCACGTACGATATATTGCGTCCACATAATCCTAATCCATCTCCGGAATGACCCCCACCATGCATACAGGACTAAATAGCCTCTAAAAAGGCTTATTTTCTTCTTGACAGTTGCCCCTCGACTCGTATATAATCAATGGCGTATCAGATGGAGCTGATCACTGCCCACAACAGGGAGGAGAGTCACGGCATGGAGGGCACTTCGGGCCAACCTCACCGTCCCTTTCGCAAATCATGTTCCAAAGCATACTGGTGCAGACAGATTCGTTGTGGTCTGTGTGCACAGCATGGATGATCAGGATGCGTCCGGACGGAGGGGCTTTCTTGGAGAAGGTCACTCTGATGAAAAGAAACTTCAGTTTACAAGGAGGTAACGTATGAAGAAGTACACATTATTGTTGGTCCTCGTGCTCATTGGCAGCACCAGCGCCTGGGGAGGCGGCTTTGACAGCTACATCCCCGGCGGGTTCTCGTGCCCGAACCCCTGCTTCGCGCCCCCGAGCCCATGTTTCACGCCCCCAACCCCGTGCTACACCCCCCCGACTCCGTGTCTGCCCCCGACCGGGCAGTGCTACCAACCGGCCGAGGTGTCGTACGGCAGTGTCACGAGCAACCAGAGCGCCAGCCTGATCGGCAACGGATTGGCTTTTGCGCTGCACTCCGGCGGCGTCGTGCTTTGGCATAACGACGGATGCGGTGGTGGCCAAGGTGGCGGCGGCCAAGGTGGCGGCGGCCCCTGGTAGCCCTGGCGTCTGTGAAAGGAATAGCCAGCGGTACAAGAACTCAGTGAACTCAGTGTGCAATACTCGGCGCGGCCGTGGGCCAATCCAAGAGCCCACGGCCAGCGCTGGCCACCGGGGAAAGTCCTTACCCGCGCATGTTCGTGGCTCAGGTTCGCATTGACTCGGCGATAGGAGCGTTGCCAGATGCTCCACTTGTTCAGCATGACAACTCTCGCACAGGTTGCGACAGAGGACTGTGGCGGGGTCACTGTTTCTGTTCGATGCGGTCGCCCTTGATGGGTGAACAGTGGGCTTCCAGTCTCTCCTTGCCATCCCGAGTGACCGTGATGATGTCGAAGACGCACGCGATTCCCGTCGCGTCCTGGATAATGGTCGTGTTCTGGAGATGGTAGTGCAGGTGCGGTTCGGATGAATTGCCCGAGTTGCCGCACAGCCCCAGCACGTGTCCGGCCTTGACCTGATCGCCTGCCTTGACGCAGATACTGCCCTGCTTGAGATGGGCCAGCACGGATACTTCGTGCTCGGTGTGCTGGATGAAGACCGCGTTGCCCAGGCCCGAATAGGGGTTCATCGAGCGGGGACGGTTATCCCGCACCCCTTGAATCACGTCGGTGACGAGGCCATCGGCTGGAGCAACGATCTTTCGTCCGAAGGCATAGTAATCCTCATTCGCCG
Organism: uncultured Pirellulales bacterium; assembly: GCA_964399325.1. GTDB lineage: Bacteria > Planctomycetota > Phycisphaerae > Sedimentisphaerales > Anaerobacaceae > JAFGLV01. The sequence continues at coordinate 1,634 of CAYNQP010000509.1, read as the reverse complement.
TTCCTTCACCGGCGTGCGTCTTGCCCGCCTCGTCGGCCGCGAGGAAGTCGAAGGCGTACTTCTGGTTTGGAACGTCGTGATGTTGATTCATTTCTCTTGTGTCACCGCCCCAGAACACATACCATTGCCCCTCGAACGGCAGCCTCAGCGCGGTGGTGTTCCTTTCAGGCGCGGGGATGTCCTCGACATGCGGAAGCAGCAACAGGCCGGCAATCTTGTCCTCGTTGTCCAGCGTGATGGTCATGTCGAGAACGGCCCGCTCGAAGCAGGTCGGAAAGATGACTTGGCTGGGCGGAACAAATCGCCCCGGGGCGAGCTTCTCGATCTTGCCGAAATCCGCAATCAGGTTCCGAAAGAACGGCTCGGCCTTCTCCGGCGGCAGCGCATCACGCATACCCTGGTTGAAGCTCTGCTGAATGCGCGGATAGTCTCCCCCATTGATGGCCTCGACCAATCCACGGGCGACCCTCTCAAACCGCTCGGCGGGCTCATCCGCGATCGCCATCACGCACCACGCGAGCGCAAGGACAGATACGAGCACCACCTTGCAGCCGGTCTTCATCTTCTCCATGCCATTCCTTCCTGATGTCCCCCTCGGCTATCGAGGGACTACGGTGAAGCTGTCAAACGCCGTCGCAGCGTCGGCCTTCGTCCAGAGCCCCACGCCCCCCTGCTCCGAGATGTAGTCGCCAGCGTTGACCATCAGTTTCATGTCGCCGTCAATGTAGGCTCGGATGCGCTGGCCCCGGTGGCTGATCTTCAGCAGGTGCCAACCGTCGGGCAACTCGAGGACGCCGGTGTAGCCGAGCATGACGCGGCGACCGTTCTTGGTGTAGTAGATGCTCACGTTCTTTTCGAGCGGGTTGTAGCGGGCAATGTAGTAGTTATTGCGATCCTGTACCCGCCAGATGGGCCCGCCACCCTGATCGATCCGGCCGGAATTGGCCTTTAGGAAGACCGCGATCTCTCCCTCGCTGAACGTGACGTCGCCGGTCCAGCAAAGATTGAACACGCCCCGCTCGGTATGGTTCGTCGCCGCCAGTTCGAGCACGCCCGGGGCCACTGGCGCCGTCGCGTCCTTGGCCACCTGCCACTTCGCGGTCGGCGTATCCTGCCCCGTCGCCTCGACCTTCCACCCTTCCGGAAGCGCCCCTTCGGGGAGACCCTCGAAATCCCAACTCCGTACCGCCCCGGCCTGTCCAGCCCACAACACAACACTAACCGTCAACACACTCATCTGCATCTTGTTTTCCCTTCAACTGGCAAACCGCATCTCGCCAGTATCTCGTCGGCGCCGGCCATCACCTGGCAGGGTCCACAAGACCCAAACGCCACGGGATTTCGCCATAGTCATTGCCCTGCCGCTCCGCGTCCAGGACACCCTGGAACAGCAAGCGTAGACGCGCCGGGCCTGCTTCCAGTTCTTCGTCATATCCACTGCGCACAAGTCCACCGTCGCTGATGATCGACGATTCCCTATCGCGACCATCGCGCTGCTCTGAAGTGCCCCAGTTCTATCTCTCGCCCACATTCTCGATGGGCACGTGGAACTAGTCAAGGAAAATGGTGATCGAGGTAGAATGTGTGCGAGGAGAAATCCTGGCGGGCTCAAGCGACGGCTCGCTGGGATTTCC
>CAYNQP010000508.1:0-3555 GCA_964399325.1 uncultured Pirellulales bacterium | reverse complement strand
ACTTCCATCGGCCGACCAAAGGTGATTTCGTGAGTTTTCAGACAGAGCCTAGTCTGCTCGCTGGTTCCCTGGTTGACGACGCCGTTCACGCCCGTAACATACGTGATCTGGGCTTGGCCACTCGGGCTGGAGATGGGAAACACAATGCCCCACAGCCAGCCCCACGTCCCTGCCGAGGCCGCTGATGACACGACCAATACGACAACAACGATAAACAGTAGTCTCTTGCTCATCTCTCAATCTCCTTTTCCCCTTACGTAACCATCTCCTACCGACATAGAACCCTGTAGGTCTATCACTCGCGTCATGGATGTCGCATCTCCGTTGCGACGCGCGAAGCAGCTCGCCGATGAGGCAAAGAATCTTCCCGGTCCGACGCCACGATGGTGTCGCATGTGGATCGGCCCGTTGTTTCGATGGGATGCCGGGGGTGCGGCAGAGATACCCTGAGGCAGGACGATGAGACGGGACAAGGGCCCAGCCGCAAAGGCCAAAAGCGCGGGGACATTCCGGACGCACGAAAGTGCGCGGCCCCACCTCCGAACCGACTCCTGCAACCACCCCGCACGCGGCCATTACCGCCCTTCAGTTGCACTGTTCGACTGAGCGTTGGAATCGCTCGGAACCCATTGTGGCCGGATTGCTCCGGATCTCAACACCCACCATACGACCCGTCCCACCGCTGTCAAGTGCGGCGATTGCGCATTCTCACCGTCATCTTCGGCGAATCTCCGCCGGCCAGGACGGGCCCATCCCGGCCGGGCAGATGCCCATCGCGACCCGTCTTCGCGAGTGCAGGCCCTGGCTCTTCGCTGCGATTGGGCTTGCCAGCGGCGCGATTCTCCATAGAATGGTCCCATGCGCCAGTTGCGAAATCAGATTATCTGTGGAGATTGCGTGGAGATCCTGCGGCAGGCCCCCGAGCCATTCGCTGATTTGGTCTTCGCCGATCCGCCGTTCAACATCGGCTACAAATACGACAAGTACCACGACAAGAAGCGCAGCGCGAAGTATCTCGCCTGGAGCGAGGCGTGGATCGCCGCCTGCATCGCGGTGCTCAAGCCGCACGGCTCGTTCTACATCGCCATCGGGGACGAATATGTCGCCAACCTCAAGCTCATCGCCGATGCCCAAGGCCTGGTGATGCGCAACTGGATCATCTGGCACTACACCTTCGGCCAGCAGACGAAGACCAAGTTTGCCCGCGCGCACACGCACATCCTTTATTTCGTGAAGGACTCAAAGAACTTCGCTTTTCATGATGAGGTCGTGCGCATCATTTCGGAAAGGCAACAGAAATACAAAGACAAGCGGGCCAACCCGGCCGGCAAGATGCCCGACGATGTCTGGAACGAGTACCCGCGCATCTGCGGCACGTTCGCCGAACGCACCGGCTTTCCTTGCCAGATGCCCGAGAGCCTGTTGGCGCGCATCATCCGTGTCAGCTCCAACGAAGGCGATTGGGTGCTGGACCCGTTCTGCGGCTCGGGCACCACGGCCACCGTCGCGCACAAGCTCGGCCGTATCTACACCAGCACGGACCTCTCCGAAGAATACGTCGAGGCGGCCCAGCAGCGTATCGCCGGGTGCGAGGGCCTGCCCGTCGAGGGAGAGGGAATGGGCGATTGGCCCGAACACGCCGAGGCGGAGCTGCGCTGGCTCTACAGCGAGAACAAGGTGCCCCTCACCCGGCTCTGCGCCAGCCCGATGCTCCTGTCGCTCTTCACGGCCAAGCTCAACCACCGCTTGCGGAAGATGGAACTCTACACCCCCGAGCAGGTTCAGGAGCGGTTGACGATGCTGGAAGGGTCCTGCAAACTCAACGCTCAATTGTCCGACCGTTTCAGTTCGGTGTAGAGACGCATGCCGTTGAAGATCAAGACATTCCTGTCACTTGCCCTGCCATTCGCAGTCAGCGCCCTGTTGCTGAGCGTCATTCAGGCGCCGGTGGACGGGTCGTTTTTCGCATGGCTGGCGATGGTGCCGTTCGTGCTGGCGTGCGCACCCGGCGTCCGGGCTCGGGGCCTCTTCCTGGCAGCTTACAGTGTCGCCTTTCTTTATTGGCTGGTGAATCTCTACTGGCTGGCTCCCATTACGGTCCTCGGCTGGATTGCGATGTGCTTCTACATCGGGCTTCTCTGGCCCCTGCTGGCACTGACAATTCGCCTGTGTCGCCGCCTGGAGGTACCACTCTTTGTGGCCGTGCCCATTCTCATCGTCGGGGTCGAGCGGCTCCAGGGCTTCCCGCTGGGCGGGTTCTACTGGCGGCTCCTGGGCCACAGTCAATACAGCCACATCACGCTGATCCAGATCGCCGATATCTTCGGTGCCGGCGGCGTTTCCTTCCTGGTCGCGATGGTCAACGGCCTGATCGCCGACGTGATCTTGTTCACCGGGGGGCGTGAGCCGTGTAGGGTGGGGCTTGCCCCACCGATTCGTTCTGCACTACGCTCCGTGGTGGGGCAAGCCCCACCCTACGAGTTCGACACCGCCCGCGCGCCGTCCGGCAAGGTGATCGCTATCGGTATTGTGGTAGTGATCGTCGCGGCGGTCGCGACCGTCGGCTATGGCCGGTGGCGGATCGGGCAGACGGACGAGGTCGTCGGCGAGGGGCCCCGCGTGGCCGCCCTACAGTCGAACGTGCCGCAATCCGTCAAGGGCAGTCACGAAAAGAGCAAGGACATCTTCGACGAGCTGATGGCGAGCAACACGGCTGCCCAGGCGGCCGGGGCCGAGCTGATCGTCTGGCCCGAGACAATGGTCCAGGCAATTCTCGAGCCGGCGCTTTGGCCCTACTTGTCGCCGTCGCCGGACCAGGACCAAGCGTTCCACCAGGCCCTCAGCGAGAACGCCAAGGGAAAGGCTTACCTTCTCGTCGGCGCTCACGGGGGCGAGATACTGAGAGATTTCCAGGACGAGCGCTATCTGGGCGAGTACAACTCCGCCTACCTCTATCGGCCCGACGGCACGCTCGCTCCCCATCGTTACGACAAGATCCACCTCGTCCTGTTCGGCGAGTATATCCCCTTCCGCCGCAAGTTCAACTGGCTCTACCAGCAGCTCAAGAGATTCACCCCGGAGGAATACAACTACGACTACTCGCTCGAGCACGGCACCCATTACACCGTCTTCGAGATGACCACCCCGGTCGTCCACCCCGAACCCAACGCGGCCGAGGCGCCCGTACCGAACAGCGGGCCCGGCTCGACGTATCGCTTCGGCGTCATCATTTGCTACGAGGACGCTATCCCTTACGTGGCCCGCAACTTCGCCCTGGACGAGAGCGGCCACAAGCGCGTCGATTGGCTCGTCAACATCAGCAACGACGGCTGGTTCGTTCGTTTCCCGCAGGACCCGCCCCGCGTCCTTCCCAGCACCGAGCTGCCTCAGCACGCGGCGATCTGCGCGTTTCGGGCCGTTGAGAATCGCCTGCCCATCCTGCGCAGCGTCAACACCGGAATCAGTTGTCTGATCGATTCCGCCGGTCGCATTCACGACGGCTACCTTGCCTCCAGCGAGGACTTCCCCCGCAAGGCCATGCACCGAACCGGTATG
>CAYNQP010000507.1:0-3558 GCA_964399325.1 uncultured Pirellulales bacterium | reverse complement strand
CGCCGGCATCATCTAAGACAACCGCAAGGTGATACCAGGCGTTCGTCGTCATGGTGGTCCCGAGCGGTGCGGTGGTGTCTTCCCGGGTATGCAAGCGTTGGTCGCTGTCCCTCAGGTCGACTTCGAAGATGTTGTTGTAGATGCCTGCCCAGAGGCCGCCACCATTGGTCCAATCGGAGTTGTCGAGATCTCCGCATATCTTGTGATCTCCGGCGACGGCGCGATTCACCCAGAATGTCATTGTGAACCCGTCTAAGGTTCCACCGTCTCCCACGGTTGTGGCGGTAACGCCCTGGCCGCAATTGACGTACTGACTGTTGCCGCTGAGGACGACGGCCTGATCGAACTGGCCCGCGGCGAAGGTGGGAGCGCCGATGGCGGTGCCGTTGTGGCCATTGCCCGATGAATCATCGAAGTTGCCGTCAAGGTTCCACCAGCCGACGAGATCGGCGCTGGCTGAACTCGTCAGGATCAGGCCCAGCAGGATAAAGGGCGCCAGACAAACCAGTTTCCTGCACATGACGATCCTCCTTCAGTCGGAAATTAGATAATTGTATCTTGCCCTTGCACAGGGGCAACCATTCTCAGTCCTATGACAACGCGCGTGTTGTTGTATGGCGGAATTGCCGAGTATCCCTGGCCGTCACCAGTCTGGCACTCATGCTGCCGCTGACACGAACACGAACACCTCATCACACGTTTGATATAACCTTAGAAATGGCATGAAAGCCATTTCTGTCAACAAGATGCTTGTCGCCCCCCCAGACGGCGGTTCGTGGGAACCGCTCTGCTCTACCCGAATCGGGGCGGGATGCGGATCACCAGGACTTGCTCAGAGCACTTATCGTCCTATCTTACCACCGTCTGATCTACAAAGGGGCTCTCTCTGTCCAGATGAGACGATTTTACCACAAATGTCAGCTTCTTTCGCGACTCCCTTCGGGCAGGGTGATCACGCCGCCACATAGGTCCCTTCCAGAGATGAATCGGGCAACTACCCTCGTGTGGATGGCTTTGGAGTTTTTCTTTGATCTTTCCCTCTTCCCAGGCGTCTATCGGGATGAAAGGACATCGCACATACTGGGCTGTGGTGGCGTCCCTGCACGGCGCGAGCACGTCGAGCAGGACCGCCGGTCCCCAGGAAACCGTGTTTCTCGCTTGACAGTCCGAGAACACAGTGGTACGTGTGCGATTGTCTGCTTCCGGATGTGTCCCGTGCCTCTTGTGGAGGGAGGGTCGTGGCGGAGCACGAAGAACGATCAGAGGGGTCAACCCAGCCTCTCGTCGTCGGTCATTCCGGCCCGAAACGGCTGGAAGCCTGGATAAGGAGCACCACCATGGGACTTTTCAAACGTTTACATCGCATCACCGTTGGTAGGATCGAAGCCTTCCTCAGCCGGGTCGAAGATCCTGAACTCGTCTTCCCTGTTCTAATCAAGGAGATGGAAGAGCAACTACAGGCCGCGACCGAGGCCGAAGCCAAGGCCAAGGCGACACTGGCCGGTTGCGAGCGGGAAATCGGCCGCCACGAAGAGACGATCGCCAAGTACGGGCGAGGAGCGCTGCTGGCGATCAAGAAGGGCGATGAGGACACGGCCCGCCAGTCGGTGAAGGCCCAAATCGACGCCGAGAAGGCGTCCGAGCTGTCGAGACGGAACCTGGAGATCGCTCACCAGTCACTGGACCGTGCCCACGCCAGCCGCGAACAGATTCAGCGGCAGCTTGAAGAGCTGCGCTCCAAGAAGAACGAAATCCTCACCCGCGCCCGCGTGGCCAAGGTTCAGAAGAAGATACAAGCCACCGTTAGCGGCACGGTGGGATCGAGTGACAGTATTCTCGATGCCGTGGCTCGGCTGGAGGCCCAGATCGAAGAGACCGAGGCCGAGTTGGAAATTCAGGCGAACCTCACGGGCGAGGGGACCGCGAGCGTGTCCCTCGAAAGGAAGCTCGACGAGCTGGATCAGGAAGCCCAGATCGACAACCGCCTGGCCGAGTTGAAGCGAGAGGCGGGCCGGGGGTGATACGCGGATGCTTGTGGTTGCGAGTGGACGACGTGGACTTTGTGGACGAGGTGGACTTCGTGGACTTGTAGGTCGGCGCCGCGTTCACGGCGTCCACAAAGTCCACCGCGTCCATACGGTCCACAAACGCCGACTGACGTAAGGAGAACAGCGATGTCGATATTTGACAGAATCCGAAGAATCGCCGGGGCCAATGTCAACTGGCTTCTGGACAAGGTCGAGGTTCCCGAGCAGGAGTTGGAATCGAAGATCAAGGAGTTGGACGAGACGATCCGGGAGGGTCGCGAAAGTGCCGCGGCCTACGGCGCGACGTTTCGACGATTGGAGCACGAGCACGAACTGCTGGGGCAGCAACAGCAAGAGTTGGCGACGCGCGCCGAGCAGGCGCTCAAGGCCGGCGACGAAGCCACCGCGCGACGGGCATTGACGGACAAGGTCGGCATCGCCGAGCGGGCGGCCCAGATCCAGCCCGGGATCGAGAAGGGACGCAAGACCTTCGAAATGCTTCGCGATAACCTGATTCGGCTTCAGGAACAGCTCAAGATGGCCAAGCTGAGACTGGCGGACCTTAAGGCGCGACAGAGAACGGCGGAGGCCCAGAAGGCGTTCGACCAGCACCTGAGCAAGACGATGGGAATCGGCGGCGACGGTGTCGCGTTCGATCGCCTGGAGGACGAGGTCCTGCAAACGGAGGCCGAGGTGGAGATTCGACAGGAGATGCACGGCGACGCCCTCAGTGACATCGAGCTGGCGCAGCGGTCTCGGGATCTTCAGGTCGAGGCGGAACTGCAGGCGATGAAAGACCAGCTTGCGGACGAATCGTAGTGGCGCGCCTTTGAAGGGGCACGAAGATGGTGGAGTTCATTACAGCCGCCTTTGCACCGGTGAACGTTGCCTTCACCGTGCTGCTCTTGCTGACAGGGCTCTACTGGATCACGGTCATCGTCGGCGTGCTGGACATCAATCTCTTCGATATCGATCTGCCTGACTCCGGCCTGGAGGCGGACGTCGACGTGGACGCCGACGCCGATATCGACGCAGGGGGGGCGGGCATGTTCCGCTCGGTTCTGCATTTCTTCTACGTCGGCGAAGTCCCCACGATGATCCTGGTGAGCATCTTGATTCTGAGCCTCTGGACCTTCTCGATGCTCGGCAACTACCATTTCAACCCGGGCGGGTCGCTGTGGGCGGCGGCCCCGATATTTCTGGTCAACCTGATCGCCAGTGCGTTCGTGATGAAGCTGTGTGCGACGCCGTTGCGGAGGCTCTATACGATGCTGAACAAAGACTACAACGCCCCGGGCGACGTGATCGGGCGGATCTGCAAAGTCACGACCACCCACGTGACGAGAGAGAAAATGGGACAGGCCGAGGTGCCCACGAAAGGGGCGCCGATCATCCTGAACGTCATGTCCCAGGACGACCATGAATTCGAACGCGGAGAAGAAGCGGTCGTTGTCGAGAAAGACAGCGAAAAAGGAACGTACACCATCGCACCTGTAAGTCTGGAGAGATAGCCATGTTAGCAGCTATTAGC
>CAYNQP010000506.1:0-3564 GCA_964399325.1 uncultured Pirellulales bacterium | reverse complement strand
GGGTCGTCTTCCTCCCCGGCGTACCGTGCATCGGGGGTGAGCAAATAGACTGTCCCCGTGCGCGCATCGAGGTAGTAGCTGGTCTCATCGTTCTGCATTTCCAGCGCGTCGAGGATATCACTCAGCATGACTTTCACATCCATTGGGCCACCTCGTCGCCATGGGACGGTGTGCATCCCCGGGCCCCAACGCCAATCGCACACCTCCCGAACCCCACTTTTCATCCGGCCCAGTTACCTGTAGCCGCCAAGCGTATAGCTTGCCTGTGGGACCGGCGTCCTTCAAGTCTTCTCTTGCCGCTCTCACGGCCGGGCAAATCTTCTCGCGAATCGGGCCAAATGGCGTATAATGCACCGCCGATGAAATACACGCTGCATCTGAGGTAAAGGTACCCAATGGATACGACTGAGGACATCGCCCTGCCGGAACGCGTGACCCACGTCAAGGTGGATGACAAGGACATATATCTCGTGGGCACGGCCCATTTGTCGAATGAGAGCGTTGAGGACGTCCGAGCCACGGTGGAGCGGGTCCAGCCGAACACGATCTGCGTCGAGCTGTGTGAGTCCCGCTACCAAGCCCTGACCCAAGCCGATAGCTGGGGCAAAATGGATATTTTCAGGGTCGTCAGGCAGAAAAAGTCCGTCTTTCTGCTGGCCCAGTTGATCTTGACCTCTTTCTACCGACGTCTGGGCGAGAAACTGGGCATCCAGCCGGGGGCCGAGATGCTCGCGGGTATTGAGCTGGCGGAAGAAACCGGGGCTGAGCTGGTCTTGGCCGACCGCAACATCGAGATCACGCTCAAACGCGTCTGGGGCTATCTGGGTTTCTGGAACAAGGTCAAGCTGCTCACGCAGCTAACGCTGGGGGTTTTCGCTCACGACGAGATCGACACCGATATGATCGAGAGCCTTAAGAAGCAAGACCAGCTCGAAGCCGTCATGGCCGAGTTTGCAGGCAAGTTTCCCGAGATCAAGAGGCGACTGATCGATGAACGCGACGTCTATTTGGCGCAGGGGATTCGCAACGCTCCGGGCAAGACTATCGTGGCCGCCGTCGGGGCAGGCCACATCCCCGGCATCATGAAGCAGATCCAGCAGGAACACGACTTGAACGAACTGAGGGAACTGCCCCCCAAGGCTCGCTGGCCCGTCGTCTTCAAGTGGGGCATCCCTGCGGCTGTCGTGGCACTGCTGATCTACGGCTTCACCAGAGGTTCCGCGCATGGAATCGAGAACATCTACATCTGGGTGCTCGTCAACGGGCTGTCGTCGGCCGCGGGCGCCGCGCTGGCTCTTGCACACCCCGTGACGATCCTCTCGGCCTTTCTGGCGGCCCCCCTGACCAGCCTGAACCCCTTCGTCGCCGCCGGCTGGGTAGCCGGGCTCGTCCAGGCCCTGATTAAGAGACCCAAGGTTCGCGACCTGGAAGATCTGCCCGACGCCATTAGCAGCGTGAAGGGCTTCTGGACCAATCCCGTGACCCGAATCCTCCTGGTGGTCGTCCTGGCCAACCTCGGCAGCGTCATCGGCACCTGGGTCGCCGGCATCTGGATCGGCGCCAGGTCCGTGTGACCGGCTTGGACACTCCGAGTATTATACCGCGTTTTTGGAACGATAGGAGTATTTACACATGACGAACGTAACACTGATTACCGGGGACGGAATCGGCCCCGAGATTGCCGAAGCCACGCGCCGGTGCATCGACGCGACCGGCGCCAACATCAAATGGGATATCACCGAGGCAGGACTGGACGTGATGAAGCGGGAAGGCACGCCACTGCCTGATGCCACGATCGAGTCCGTCCGCAAGAATGGCGTGGCTCTGAAGGCGCCCATCACCACGCCTGTGGGGACGGGCTTTCGCAGCATCAACGTCCACCTGCGTCAGATGTTCGATCTCTACGCGTGCCTGCGACCCTGCAAGAGTTACCAAGGCGTCCGCAGTCGATACTCGGATATCGACCTGGTACTGGTCCGCGAGAATACCGAGGATCTCTACGCGGGAATCGAGTTCGAAAAAGGCAAGGACGACACGCTGGAGCTGATCGACTGGCTGAACAAGCACAGCCAGCGTAAGATTGGGCCGGACGCGGGGATCAGCATCAAGCCGATCTCGGTGGCCGGGACGGACCGCATCGTGCGGTTCGCCTTCGACTACGCCCGTAACATGGGACGCCAGAAGGTCACCAGCGTCCACAAGGCCAACATCATGAAGTTCTCCGACGGGCTCTGGCTCGATGTCAGCCGCCAGGTCGCCAAGGACTATCCCGACATCGAGTTCGAGGACCGCATCGTCGACAACATGTGCATGCAGTTGGTCCAAAAACCCGAACTCTACGACGTGCTCGTACTGCCCAACCTGTACGGCGACATCCTCAGCGATCTCTGTGCCGGCCTCGTCGGCGGGCTGGGCGTCGCGCCGGGCGCCAACATCGGCGTCAAGGCCGCTGTCTTCGAGGCCACACACGGCAGCGCCCCGAAGTACAAGGGCCTCAACAAGGTGAACGCCACGGCGCTAATCCTCAGCGGCGTCCTGCTGCTGCGTCATCTCGGCAAAGCCGCCGAGGCCGACAAGCTGGAAGCCGCCGTCGCGGCCGTGATCGCCGAGGGCAAGGACGTCACCTACGACATGAAGCCCAACCGCGACGACCCGACGGCCGTAGGGACCAGCGAGATGGCCGATGCTATCATCGCCAAAATCCCAAATTAGAAATCCGAAATCCGAAACAAGCACAAAGGCTCAAAGGTTCTAAATCCAAAACCCGCCTTCGGCGAGCGCAGGCTGTTTGGAGCATTGGGATTTCGGTTCTTTGAATTTGTTTAGGATTTCGAGTTTCGGATTTCGGATTTCTCATCACAAGGAGGTTCAGATGAGTAAGAAGGTGCTCGTTCTTATCGCTGATGGGACGGAAGAGATCGAGGCGGTGTGCATCATCGACACGCTCCGCCGAGCCGGGGCGGAGGTCACGGTCGCTTCCGTAGGCCAGTTGCAGGTCACCGCCAGTCGAGAGGTGAAGTTGGTCGCGGACGCCCTGATCGCCGACTGTGCCGGCGTGACATACGACTGCATCGCCCTACCCGGCGGCATGCCCGGTGCCGAGCACCTGCGGGATTGTGCCCCGCTGATCGCCAAGCTCAAAGAGCAGAAAGCCTCCGGCCGCCTCTACGCCGCCATCTGCGCCTCGCCGGCCGTGGTGTTGCAGCCTCATGGCCTGCTGGAAGGCGTCAAGGCAACTTGCTTTCCGTCATGTCGCGACCAGCTTGATCCCGCCTATGCCTTGAACGACCGCGTCGTCGTCGATAAGAGTTGCGTCACCAGCCAAGGCCCCGGCACCGCCATCAAATTCGCCCTCAAGCTGGTCGAACTCCTCTTCGGCCCCGACAAGACCAAGGAAGTTGGCAAGGCCATGCTCAGCGCGACGTGAGACATTTCCGCGCGAAGGTCACGCCGAATGGGAGTAGATGCATCTTCAATCGTAGTACTCCGACTACTCTAATTGGGTGGGCCGCCTGCCCGTGTCTTCGTCCCACGGTTGCGCAGCTCGTTTCGGCAATCGGTCGC
>CAYNQP010000505.1:0-3566 GCA_964399325.1 uncultured Pirellulales bacterium | reverse complement strand
CACCCCGAATCGTCGAGAAAGATGATAACGAAGTTGGGCCGGCTCTCCCGCCCCTGCCCCCTGCCGAGCCCAGGCAACCCCAACGTGACGGCCGACAGCGCCGCCACCTTCAGGAACGTCCTGCGTGTGTGCATCTCGTTCATGCCGCTACATCTCCTTCCTTACCCGCGTTCGTAGTGACGCCGTAAGGCGTTATCAAATATGCCCTTACGGGCACACTACAAACGAAATTGGGTTTGTTTGACGCACCGAGACAAAGACGCTCGGCGCGAAGTGGGAACCTCGAAGTTTGACGTGTGAAGTTTGAAGAACCGACGCTGGGATCCCCCAACTTGACACTTGAAACTGGCGCAGCCAAATTGGCTTTGTTTGGCGCGAGCAGCCGCAGAGACTGGGTTCGTTTCGCATTTGGACATTCAGGTTTCGAGCTTGTCTTGTATTTTGATATTCGTGCTTCGAGTTTCCCCTGAAGGGGGCAAATTGGCTTTGTTTGGCGCGTTCGGGTCTCCGATCCGCGGCAGTGGGGTCTACTCCGGTCCCGCCCCGCCGCCGCTTGGCCTGGACAGAGCACCTGCGGTCCCCGCATTCGCGGGGCTCAGCTTGCGACCGACGATCCACCATTTCCTGCTTCCTGACCTTGAACAAACTCTATTTGTTATGTGGATATCATATCCAGCGTGCGGCGTCAAGGAAGAACGCCGGAGCGGCGCCAGCCCTTGCCCTGCCGCGGCTGACTCCGAGAACCCAGAGCAGTTGGGACCGCGGGTGAGAACGGATGGACGCATAGGGATGAGGAAGACCGTCAACAATCGCCAGTCCGTTCAAGCGGTCGAAAATCCCGTCGTTCGCGTCCACGGCCTTTTTCCTCTTCAGTGGGTCAGCGTCTCGGTCGATATGAGCAAAATGGAGTTCAGTCAAATTCGCGGGCAGACAAGAACTGAGCAGCGAAAGAACGCCGAGTTCAAAAAACACGGAGTATATCTCGTAGACAGTCTATGGGAACGTACTTCCTTCTTATCGGCACAATGAAAGGCGAGACAAATGAGCGAGTTAGGCAGATTGGTCCGTGTAGATCTTCGAGAGGTGTGGAACAACGAGGCTATCGAGTTCACTCCCTGGTTGGCTCGCGAAGAGAACATAAGGCTCCTGGGGGATACCATCGGGATTGCCCTCGAAGTAGAAACACAAGAGCAGCACGTGGGTCCGTTTCGCGCGGACATTCTCTGTAAAGACATCGCGAATGACACATGGGTATTGATTGAGAACCAGTTGGAGAAAACCGATCATAGCCACTTGGGACAACTTATGACCTACGCCGCCGGGTTAGACGCAGTGGTCATCGTCTGGGTGGCCCAAGAGTTTACCGAGGAGCATAGAGCTGCCCTTGACTGGCTGAACGAGATCACAGATGAGACGGCGAACTTCTTCGGTTTGGAGATCGAGCTGTGGCGGGTGAATGACTCTTCTCCCGCGCCCAAGTTCAACATCGTCTCGAAGCCGAACGAGTGGAGCAAGACGGCCAAGGCAACCGCGACCGGTGGCGAATTAAGCCAGATGAGAAAGCTTCAACTTGAGTATTGGACCCAGTTCAAACAACTGATGGAAGACAAACAGAGCTTTGTCCGATGCCAGAAACCAGGGCTTCAGCATTGGACAAACTTCGCGGTCGGCCGAGCAGGCTTTGCCCTTGTCGCAAGGATGAACACCCGTGATGGGGAGATCGGCGTATACCTCAACATCTATGGCCCCGACAGAATGGCCCACTACCACCTCTTGCACGACAGGTGCAAGACGGATATCGAATCAGGGATAGGGCGTGCCCTGAACTGGCGTGCCTTGCCGGATGCGAAGGAGAGCCATATTGAGACGAGCAGAGACGATGACCCGACTGATAGACGTGATTGGCCATCTCAACATGCGTGGCTGAAGAACACAGTCGAAGCATTCCACCGAGTCCTCGCGCCGATAGTCAGAGAGCTGGATGCCTCTGAATATCAGGAGGCGAGGGACCATCTTGAGGAAGTTGCGCAAGCGTGATTTCGGGGAACGCCGCAGATAACGTAGTCGTATAGATTGGTAGGGTGGCGTTTACCCCACTACCGGATGCCGCCCAAGAATTCATCCTAATGCGTATCGGAAGCACCTCATCCAGCATCCGTGGGGAGCGAGGCTGTCAAAGGTGAGCTTACCTGTCAAGAAATGGAAAAGGCCGGGTTTGTGGCGGCCCGGCCTTGGGGATCGGATTGGGTGACTTGTGTCAGCTCTACTTCGGGAGGTTCTCCGGGGCGACGTCGGCGGTGTGGAGGTCGGCGTAGATGACGCGATACGTCTCGGAGCCTTCCGGGCGATACCAGAAGATCGCCGTGGCGGGATCGCCGAAGGAGACGTTCTGGCCGGCGTAGCGATACGACTCGGTCGGGACCTTGCTCATGAACACCATTCCGCTGTACATGATCTGCTTCAGTTGTTCGGGCTCGTAGCCCGGGGGGAGAGGCGCGGCGAACTTGCCTTCCTGTCCCATTTGCATGGCGATCTTGGCGATCTGCGGCCCGTTCACCACGGGTGGGAACGTCCGGTCGACCGTCCAGCTCGACCACAGACGCAGGAACTCGATGAAATCCTGCTCGGTGACTTTCGAGACATCCGCCGCCATCTCCGTGGGTTCGTACCCGGCCGGCGGTTCGAGACTGAACAAGGCATCGTCGAGCGGAACATCGAACTGGAAGTCGGTCAGAATCATGTTCATGCCTGGGGTATTGGCAAACTCCATCTCCGCCCGCGCCAGCGCGCCCGTGGTCGGATTGAGCCAGACCGTGGTCGTGGCGTCATCCTTGTGCACGCGGTACCCTTCCAGGGTTTGTCCCTCGATCTGTTGGAGGCCCAGCGCCTCGTCGGCCTCGGCCGGAAGGGCACGCAGTTTTTCCACCGATATCAACGGTCCCGCGTTCGGATTGTCCGGCAGATTCGACATCTGGAACACGATGTAGTTCTTAGCTGCCGGCACGATGCTGATGCCCCTGATGTCACTGCCGGTGGTGTCCACTATGCAGATGTAGCCGTCGGGTGTGGACGTCCGCATGTAGGCCGGCTCCTTGAAGGCGATGTCCGTGCGGACGGTCTGCATCGTCTCCATGCCGGTCTTGGTAATCGTACTGAAGGTTATCGTTTGAGCCTTGTGGATCAGGTTCACCACTTGGGCGTAGGCCGTGCCGGCGCTGTTGCCGACGAAGACGTTATAACCCAGCATCACGGCCAGGACGACCACGGCTGCGACTGCTAGTTTTGCAATTCCATTCTTCATGATAATTCTCCAGAAATCCACGACGCGGGGCTCCTGCCCGGCCGGGGGATGTAAGCTCTGTTCGTTTTTCACAGCCAGCAGCACGTTGCGGCTGGCTGCCTCACACATCTTCTCATCGACCGACAGTTCGTTTGACTGTCCGGCCCGCGCCAGCAGAGTTTCGAGCCGCTTGGCTTCGTCGCGGCACCGGCCGCACTCGGCCAGATGCGCCTCGACTTGCCGCGTTTGCTCTTCGTCGAGCTCCGCCAGCGCGAAGGCTGCGAGC
>CAYNQP010000504.1:0-3573 GCA_964399325.1 uncultured Pirellulales bacterium | reverse complement strand
CCCCAGACCGAAATAACCCGCTACGATGCCCACGAAGGTGGCCGGCAGCAGGCGGATGACGTGGCCCCATTCGGCGTTGCGGCGATGGTAGCCCGCGGCGAACAGATCGGCCAGGATGAGAATGCCCAGGAGCACGCCGACCGACTCGCGCGCCGGCAACACGGTCGCCATCAGGGGCACCACGAGAATGCCGATGCCCGGTATTCCGGTCTTGGTCACGCCGACCAGGAAGGCAGAAAGTGCGACAACAAACCACCCGATTGGGGTCAGATCCGACATTGTTGGCCCTCACGTTGACGAAGACACACCCACCCATGTCGTGGGGCATGCACTCTAGCGGTTTTTCCCGGGCCGTGCAACCGGCTTGGCTTCTGCCGGCAGCCACCTCCTGGGTTTCCTGATAATTCGGTGGATTTCGCACGGACTCATTGCAGCCGGCCCGGGCCGTGGTAAGATGACTGGCTGGACGACAATCACACGCACTCGCGGCAGCAAGGAGATTAGATATGAAAGCGAAGAAAGTCTTGTTCTACGGTCTGGCGGCCCTTCTGGGCGGCTGCGTGCCCGTCATCTCGCTGCACCCTCTCGTCACGAAGGACACCCTCGTTTTCGATCAGCGCTTGATCGGCGCCTGGGCCGATGATCCCGAGACCACCTGGGAATTCGCGCGTTCGACGCCATCCGATGCAGATGCTCTCCCGGACGTGTTGGATGGCCAAGGTGACAAGGTCTACCGATTGGACTTCCGGGACGAAGAGGGTCGCAAGGGTGCATTTCTGGCCTGCCTGGTCGAACTGGGTGACAAGCTGTTCCTGGATGTCTTCCCGCGGACGTTCCCTTCAGGGGATCAAGAGGCCGAGAAGACGGATTTGCCTTATAACACGCTGTTCTTCGTG
The DNA here is from genome assembly GCA_964399325.1 of uncultured Pirellulales bacterium. Taxonomy (GTDB): domain Bacteria; phylum Planctomycetota; class Phycisphaerae; order Sedimentisphaerales; family Anaerobacaceae; genus JAFGLV01. The sequence goes on along the minus strand of CAYNQP010000504.1, from coordinate 2,677 downwards.
CGGGCGCACACCTTCATCAGGGTCAACGAGATCGGGAACCAACTGAAGATGTGTCTGACAGATGATGAGGCGTTCAAGAAACTGATCGATGCCGAGCCGAATGCCATTGAGTCCACCTCGGGTGACACCACCCCCGTCGTGACCGCCTCGACCAAGGTGCTGCAGGCGTTTGTCTTGAAACATGCGGACGACGACCAACTCTTTGCCAACGAGGTTGTGCTGACCCGCGAGTCGCAGAACTGACCGCCGCGAAGCCGGACGTGGTGGGGTCGGCGTGATTGAGGGTTTCCAAAACGCCGCACCGGCGGTATCATGATCGTCCTTTGGGGCCACGGGGGCGACCCATCCGTGACAGACAAGGAATGAGACGCGGCTCAGCCTGAGGGCGGTGCTGCTGTTTGTGGAAGGCAAAGGGATCATGAGCAAGCGCAACGAAGCCGCCGGCTCGGTGGGAGCCGAGCGCATCGGGTTTGGCGAACCTCGGCGGTACCTGGTCGATATCGATTCGGTCTCGACGAGCCAGCTTTTCGCCGACTGCGTGATTGTCGGTGCGGGCCTGGCCGGCCTGCGGGCGGCGATTGAGGCCGCCAGCCATCGAAATGTGATTGTCGTCTGCAAGGGGACTCTCGAAGACAGCAACACCTGGAAGGCCCAGGGCGGCATCGCCTCCGTGCTCAATCAGGACGACACGTTCGAGGCGCATATCGCCGACACCCTCAAAACCGGCGGCGGGATTTGCGACGAGAAGACCGTGGAACTGGTGGTCCAGCAGGGGCCCCGGTTGATCCAGCAGTTGCTGCAGTGGGGCACCGCGTTCGATCTCGTCGGCGGCCACATCGATGCGACGCTCGAAGGAGGGCACTCCCACGCACGGATCCTTCACGCCCACGGCGACGAGACGGGACGAGCCATCGCGGAGGCTCTCATCGACAAGGTCAAGAGCACACCGAACATCAAGATCATCGAGAACTTCTTCACCGTCGATCTGCTCACCGACCAGGATAATCGGTGCGCGGGCATCATCGGCTATGACCCGCCGCGCGGCCTGCAGATCATCTGGGCCGCCAACACCATTCTGGCGACCGGCGGGGCCGGGCAGTTGTATCGCGAGACGACGAATCCTCTCGGCGCCACGGGCGACGGAATCGCGATGGCCTACCGGGCCGGCGCTGTGCTGCGCGACATGGAGTTCCTGCAGTTCCACCCCACGACCCTCTACGTCGCCGGGGCGTCGCGGGCGCTGATCACCGAGACCCTGCGCGGCGAAGGCGCCTTCTTGTTGGACACCCAGGGCCGGCGTTTCATGAAGGAATACGATGACGCCGGCGAGCTGGCGCCGCGCGACGTGGTGAGTCGGGCGATCCTGGCGCAGATGCGCAAGACCGAATCGACGCACGTCTACCTCGATGTGCGCCACCTCGACAAGGAGTATTTCGCCCGGCGCTTCCCGCTGATTAGCGATCTGTGCGAGAGTTTCGACATCGACGTCAGTCATGATCTGATCCCCGTGCGGCCCAGCGCCCATTACATGGTCGGCGGTGTCAAAACGGGTGCCCTGGGCCAGACGAGCATTGAGAATTTGTACGCCTGTGGCGAGGTCGCCTCCACCGGCCTGCACGGCGCCAACCGGCTCGGCAGCAACTCGCTGCTGGAAGGGCTGGTCTTCGGGACCATCGCCGGGCGGGCGGTATCGCAGAAGGACGTGGCCGATGTCACCGCGCTGCAGCATCCACTCATCAAGTACCAAATTCCCCATTCCGATCGCAGCCGCCTCGATGCGAGCGACGTTCGCAACTCGCTACGGTCGCTGATGTGGCGCAACGTCGGCATCACGCGGAAGGCCCAGCCCCTGGCCGAGGCCCTGGAGATCATCCGATTCTGGCAACGCTACGTCATGGACAAGATCTTCGACACGCCGCACGGCTGGGAGTGCCAGAATATGCTCACAGTTTCCATGCTGCTGGCGCATGCGGCCGAGCTGCGTGAGGAGAGTCGTGGGGTCCATTATCGGATGGACCACACCAAGACGGACGACGTGCATTTCCGCAAGCACATCGAAATCGTCAAGTCGAACTGAACGCGCGCGGTCTGATGTGTCGCTGTGTCACGCCATGGGCAGGCGGTCCGGAGCGACACTGAAGTGCGTCAGCCACTCGATCGAGGTGGGCACCTCCGCATGGAGAATCTTGTAGGGGTGGCCTTTCACAGGAATGCCGTTTAGTATGTTGTGAGCATGCACGATCTGGAGCCAATAGGGTTTGTCCTTGATGTAGCACTTTCCGACGTCGGCGGGGATTTCGTCGTGTTTCCATTGGAAGATGCCCTTGCAGTCGTTGCCGCTTCCAACCAGGGTGGGGCAGTTATTGAGCCAGTATTCCATCACCCAAAGGTCTTGGCTGGCCAGATCCATGATGAGGCCAAAGGGAAAGACCATCACCCACGGTTTGGTCCGCTGTGGGCATTCGGCGCGATATGTTTGCTGCAGGACCTCGATCACATCACGATGAAACGCATCGTCATTGTCGATACGCGTGGTGATGAGATCATCGTTGCTCGGCTCGAACGCCTGGCTCCACCGACCACCGGTCTCGGCGGGATGGATGAGCTTGAGGTTTGGGTATCGAAAACTCTCGATCTCTTGGATGTAGCGGTCCGGCGTCTGTCTGTCCATCAGGAC
>CAYNQP010000503.1:0-3586 GCA_964399325.1 uncultured Pirellulales bacterium | reverse complement strand
CGAGAGCCCCCGGGCCTCTCTGAACACGGCCAGTTGGTTCCCGGCGTACTTCTGTTCGGCGAATACGTCAACAATGTAGAATGTCCGCGTCTTCATCGCTATGCTCCTGCACGTTGGGCCACGATGACCATCAGATTGTCCTCAAAGCTGCCTCCGAAATCGCCGAACGAAGGAAGGAATTCCACGCCGTCGAAGCCGGCCTCTGCCAGCATCCGTCGATACGCCTCGTCCGTGTAGGCTTGCATCGTCTGGGCCAGTCGTTGCACCTGTCCGGTGGCGGCGTCGATGATGAACCACCGCGTCGTTGCCGTGCCGGCCGTCTGGTTCCACGAATCTTCCTGGAGCCACAAGTGCGGCTTCTCCGAGAACAGGCCCGCCTCAGCGGTATGCCACGAAGGCGATTGGGTGCCGATCTGTTCAACGGCAACGAATCGATGGGGCTCGATCAGCAACGTACCACCTGGAGACAGGGCCGCGTGGGCCTTCTTCAAGATCGTTACCGCGTCGCTCGGACGAAATACGTTCAGTTCGCCATAGAGGAACATCACGAGGTCGAATCCCGCGCCGTAATCAGCTTCTCGTATGTCCTCGCGAACGTACTCACACGACAACTGCTCTCGCGCCGCCTGCTCCCCGGCATGTCGGATCGAAGCGGGGGCGTAGTCGATGCCGACACAGGAGTGACCCAGCCTGGCTAACCGGTTGGCGTAGAGCCCCGGCCCGCAGCCGAGATCCAGTATCCTAGCCGGTTTCTGGTTGAGTACCCGGTCGTGAATCCACTTGACGTGTCCATCGACGGTCTCAAACCGTCGGCTGGCCAGGTCATGATCCTGTGACAAGTGCTCACACAACATCCGTTCGCTGAATTCCGGCTCGTTCCAGGGAATCTTGTCCCCCTCGGACCACGGCGCCGGCTGTGTCACACGTTTGACGATGTCAATGATCTGCACGGTGTCCTCCAATAGTTGTCTAACCTTCGCGGCTCAGTAGTTTCTTGATAATTTGTCCCAGTCGCGCCATGCCTTCTTCGATCTTGTCCTCATCGGCGTTCGAGAAGTTCAATCTCATGTTGTGCGTGCCGCCGCCATCGACGAAGAAGGGCGTGCCCGGAACGAAGGCGACCTTCTCCCGGACCGCGTGCTCGAACAGTTCGAGCGCCGACAGTCGGTCCGGCAGCGTGACCCACACGAACATACCGCCTTCCGGCCGGGTAAAACTCGTCTCGGCCGGAAAGTGGGCTTCGATGGCGGCCAGCATGGCGTCCTTTTGTCGTTTGTAGGCCGTCCTTATTGTGGTGATGTGCCGGTCGATATCATGGCTGACCAGATAGCGATGGAGCATTCTCTGACAGAAGGAGTTCGAATGCAGGTCACTCGCCTGTTTGGCCACCACGAGCTTTTCCATCGTTTCGCGCTTGGCGCAGACCCAGCCCAGGCGCAGTCCCGGCGCCACGCTCTTCGAGAACGACCCCAACAGTATGGCGTTGCCGTCCAGCCGGTGCCGCATCGATGGTTTTGGCGCGCCTTCGAAGCGCAGCTCTTTGTACGGATCGTCCTCAATCACGATGGTGTCGTGTTCCTTCAATATCTCGGCCAATGTGCTGCGCTTGCCTTCAGAGTAGCTGACGCCGGATGGGTTTTGGAAGTTGATCACCGTGTGGAAGAACTTGACGCGGTGTGCGCGCAGGATTCCAGTCAGCCGATCGATGTCCACGCCGTCGGCCAGTAGGGGCACGGGATGGAACCGTGGCTCGTATACCGCAAACGCCTGGATCGCGCCGAGATAGCCGGGCCGTTCGATCGCAATGTCGTCCTGCTGGTTGATGAAGACTTTGCCGATCAAGTCCAAACCCTGCTGAGATCCATTTGTGATCAGGATTTCATCGGCGGTCACATCCAGTCCCTCGTTCTGCCGGTATCGCTGCGCGATGTAGTCCCGCAAGGGTGCATACCCCTCGGTTGTGCCGTACTGCAGTGCCGACCCATCGGTCCGGGCCAGGACATGTGCCGCCGCCTCAGCGATTTCCCGAACGGGGAAGAAACGTGGGTTCGGCAGGCCGCCCGCAAAGGAAATGACTTCCGGGTCCTGCGTCACCTTCAATATCTCACGGACAAAGGATTTAGGGATCGTACCCATCCTCGACGCATACAGTGAATTCACGATTTCTCTCTCCATCAGCAAGCCAGGGATATTTCCGGAGCCCACGCTCCGCTACAGTTCCTTTGCCATAAAGGCCACGACAAAAGGCAGATGATCGAATGTCTTCGTGCCGGTCTGAATGAAACCGAATCGGCCGTACCAGTCTTTGAGCCCGGTGTCCTCCGAGATGATGCCAATCTCAACACGCGCGGCGTCGATCGCCTCGGCCTGCCCAAGGACGTGATGAACCAGGGCTTGGCCGAAGCCTTGGCCTCTCCGGTCCGGCAGAACCGCCAACCTTTCCAGGTAGACGACGCCGGGCTTGGCTTGCTCCATTGCCACGCAGACGCAGGTTTGCCCGTCTTCTTCCAGGAGGAAGTATTGCACGCCTCTGGCGATGTGCTCCTCGATGCGCTGCCGGGTGTAGAAGGCCGGGCTCTTGGGGCAATTCTCTTCCGTCAAGCCGAATCGCTCGGCCACGGTGGCGCAAGCCCGGCGGAGAATACTCACCACGGTGCTGACATCTTCTGCGTTAGCCGGTCTGACCGTCATCTGCATGTCCTCAAGTTCCCACAACCTTGCTTCGTCGCTCCATGAGCACGACATCGCGCCAAAGACCGTTTATCTGCCCGAGGCGCTCCCTGAATCCGACCATGCGGAAGCCGCGCCGCTGGTGCAGAGCCAGGCTTGCCGTGTTCTCCGGAAAAATGCCGCTCTGGAGAGTCCAGATACCAATTCGTTCGGACTCTTCGACCGCTGCGGTCAGAAGGGTCGCGCCTATTCCCAGACCGCGCGTAGAGACCTTGACATAGATACTGATCTCGGCTACGCCGCGATAGACGCATCGGCTCGACACCGGACCGAGCACGACCCAGCCAAGGATGACGTCGCCGGACTTGGCCACGAGGCGACACTGGGGCAGATGTGTGCCGTCAAAGTGCTCCCAGGTGGGCATGGTGTCCTCGAACCTGGCATGGCCGGTGTCAATCCCTTCTTGCAGGATGGCGGCGACAGCCGGCCAGTCGGAAGATGCCATGGGCTCTATTGAGGTCTCCACAAGGGCCTCCTGTTGTTTAGGAATCTCATCGCTTTTTCCAGGGATCATTGTCGTTGGCCATTGTCACTCTTCACCAACACGATGGCGCACGATCCGAGGACAATGCCGGCTCCGATGATCGACCGGACCGATACAGGCTCGGCGAATACTGTGGCGCCGAGCACATAGTTGAACACAGGCACGAGCATCCCCAGCAGGGATGCCTTCGCGACGTCCAGATGGCGATAGCCCTCGGTGGACAGGAGCTGGCCTGTCGCCGAGGTCACGCCAATGGCAACCAGCAACAGGCCGCCGGATAGCCCCACCGAGCAGGGGATCGTATTCGCGGGAACGACCACGATCCACAAACCAATCACGCATTGGGCGAAGAATATCGCATACGACGAATCC
>CAYNQP010000502.1:0-3597 GCA_964399325.1 uncultured Pirellulales bacterium | reverse complement strand
ATCAGTCCAATCTGGAGAGTTAGTTTCTTAGGAGGCGAAGCCGAAGGATCTGGCCTGCGACCGGGACAGCCGTCATTTGCGATACCCAGGCTCTCGACGAGAATCGGTAGGGTGGGGTTTACCCCACCGATTCCATTTCGATAGCGTTCCGGTGGGGTAAACCCCACCCTACCGGGTGCCGCCCAAGGATTGTTCCGAATCCGCATAAGATCCCCACAGCCTGACCTCAAGACAACCATTCGTTACGCCAGACGCATCATGCGTCGGGGCAAGCGAACAACCATCATTTCCGCCAAGGGAGGAATCATGTCTGCACCGTGCTGCAACAATTGCGTGTACTGCATTTTCGACCCGGAGGATTGGCTTCGGTCGCTGCGGTTGGGCGAGCCGATCATGCCCAGGTGCGCCAACCACCCGCAGTGGCCGGGCGCGGTGCACGACGTGACGGGGGTGCCCTGTCCGAACTACCGGCGCAAGTGCGGCCTGCCCGAGGGCAACGCCCTCCGCTTGATCCCTCTGGTCGAAGGGGGCTACGCGAGCGTGGACGCCGCCGACTACGAATGGCTCAGCCAGTACCTCTGGCGCGCGAGGAACGGCTACCCCACCCGCACCGAGAAGCGCAGACACATTACCATGCATCGCGAAATCATGCAGCCGCCCGCGGGCAAGCTCGTGGATCACATCGACGGAAACAGAGCCAATGCCAGCCGATCTAACCTGCGTATCTGCACCGTGGCGGAGAACCAGCGTAACAGGCACAAGGGCGGCAACTGCCTTTCCCGCTTCAAAGGCGTCTCGTATTGCAGGAAGATAGGCAAATGGAAGGCAGGATGCAGGTGCAAGGGCCAGTTCTACCACTTGGGCTACTTCGACGACGAAGCCGAGGCGGCCCGGGCCTACGACTATGCGGCCGTCAAGTACTTCGGCGAGTTCGCCCGTCTGAATTTCCCGAGGGAATGGCCCCCCGAACGCCGGACCAAGGTCCGCGAGGAATATCTGCAAGCCTGTAGGGGCGAATAATCATTCGCCCTGCCCCCATACCCCCGGCATTTGTCGCTTGGGGCCAATAGCATGACCAAAGCCGAAGCGCGAAATGCGAAATCGGAGCACCCTATGCCACTGCACACCCTTCGTTCCGGGTAGATATGTTGTATACACACCTTAAACTAGGGTCCGTCCTGCTCTGTATAGAACATCAAAAATACCTAAAAAGTAAAACTTGCGCATCTTAACAGAGTGGCTTAGATAATGGTCTATGAAGACCACTAAGTCTACTTTGAGCGTGGCCAGGATGGCTCTGCGGGCAGCGCGTGACAGTCTGCCGGACCATGCCAAGGCCAAAAGTCCTAAGAAGTTCACGCAACCTCAACTGATGGCGTGCCTGGTGATCAAGGAGTTCCGCCAACTCGACTATCGCGGCATCCACGTGCTGCTGGCGGAGTGGTCCGAACTGCGGGACATCCTCGGGCTGACGCAGGTGCCGCACTTCACGACGCTGTGTGCGGCCGCCAAGGATTGTTGGGCAAGGCCAAAGCCAATGCGCTTCTCGACGCGGTGCTGGCCCATTGCCGCAAGGCGAAGATCTTGGCCAAACGCTCGAAACAGGCTGCGATTGACTCGACCGGATTGGAATCTCGCCATGTCTCGGCCTACTTCACTCAACGCTGCAAGAGGCACAAAGGACACTACAAACATCGCTATCCCAAGCTTTCCGCGATTTGCGATACCCGCAATCACCTCGTGCTCGGCATTGTCATCGACCGAGGGCCGAAACCCGATCCGGTCGAAGCCCAGCCGACCTTATACGAAGCCTTGGAGCACCAACGGTTCTCGACCCTTTTGGGTGATGCCGGATACGAATCCGAAGGATTCCATGCCCTTTGTCGTGACAGGCTCGGCATTCGCAGCATCATTCCGACCACCGAGCGTGGCCGGCCCAGACTCGATGGCAAGCCCCGTTCCGTGAGAGGTCGATACCGACAGTTAATGAAACGACACTTTCCCAAGAAAACGTATGGCCAGCGTTGGCAGATCGAAACCGTCTTCAGCATGCTCAAGCGCAACATGGGATCGGCGTTGAGAGCCAGAACCTATCACAGTCAGAACCGCGAAATCCGCCTGCGCGTCCTGACCCACAATCTCGCCATTCTCTGGCGTCCATTCGATGTTCTATACAGAGCAGGTCCGTCCCTAGTAATCCCGTAACGAAAGTGAAGCGGTAGAGCCTCGTGAGGTAGACATCCGGAGGCCGACAACATCCTGCGGTTGGAAGGCTACAGTAGGTATTCGATCTGATCTATCGTTGAAGACGATGACGTCATGCCATTTTGCCCACTTTACTTTGGTCTCAGTTTGGGTACAATGATAAGGGGCGGTCGCGATACCACTTCCTTCGCGATGTCCCCGAACGTGATGTGCGAACGCTTCGTTGGCTACAAACCGGGAGATTAAGATGAGCATCAAGCAGTTGGATGGACATATCATTCTCGCGACTCTACCCGACGAGCCGGAGTTGGTAGATGAGCTTGAGATGGTCAAGCAGATGGTGTGTGACGGAAATGACTGTGACGTGGTGATGGACTTCTCGGATGTTCGCATCTTGTCGTCTTCGAGCCTCCGCGAGCTTTTGGAGGTACGCAAGTACATTGGAGATAGCGACCATAAGCTGGTTCTCTACGACGTTTCGGACAACACATGGGATATCTACTTTCTGTCTACCGGTATGCGCGATGTTTTTCAGCGTGCACGAAACAAAAGCGAGGCCTTGGCGATTGTGAAACCTAATGGGAATGGTCCACATTCGACGTCAGTGAGCAAGCTATGCGAGAGCGAGCCAAAGCTGTCAGAGGAGCCGGAGGGGAAGTTCAATCAAGAGCAGTACGGTATGCTCATGCGGTGCTCGGAGAAGAAGGATATGACTGAATGGAACGAGTGGAGGAAGGAGCATCCAAGGGAGGAGATTGAAATGCAGAACGCCAGTCTTACAGGAGGGCACTTTGTGGGGGCCGATCTGAACCATGCAAATCTGATGCGGTCCGTGCTCGCAGGGGCCCAGCTCGTGGAGGCTGATCTGACTTGGACATGTCTGGGAGTGGCCAACCTTGAAGGGGCCAATTTGCAGGGAGCCTCACTTGACGGAGCGCACCTACAGGGAGCCTCGCTTGACAAGGCGAACTTACGTGGAGCCTCACTTAGAATAGCAGCTCTTAACAAAGCTCTTTTGGATGGGGCCGATCTAAGAGGGGCCTTCCTTTCGTGGGCATATATGCGGGGGTGCAACCTTGCAACGACTAACCTTGAGGGGGCCGACGCTATGTCGGCCGATCTGGGAGGGGCAAACATAAAAGGGGGCAACCTTCCGGGGGTCGACCTTAGTGGTGCCAATCTTAAGGAGACTCTTCTGCAAGAGGCTGATCTACGAGGGGCTCGACTTCAATGGGCTAAATTGCAGGGAGCCTCACTTGACGGAGCGCACCTACAGGGAGCCTCGCTTGACGGAGCGCACCTACAGGGAGCCTCACTTGATGGAGCGGACCTACAGGGAGCCTCGCTTGATGGAGCGGACCTACAGGGAGCCTCGCTTAACATGGCCGATCT
>CAYNQP010000501.1:0-3605 GCA_964399325.1 uncultured Pirellulales bacterium | reverse complement strand
GGGATCGCCACTGATATCGTGGTAGTTCACATAGCTCGTGGCCACCGCCAGGACAAGGGTGACGGCGTCGGCGTCGCCGATGTCGAGCGTGGAGCCGGCGGCCTCGGAGCGGCCGCCTTCGAGACGCGCGACCAGTGCCGCCTCGTAGCGTAGGCCGTTGCCTTCGGTCCGCGCAATCAGGCCGTTCATACCTGTAGCCGGGGCTGAAAACGGACCCTTCCAGGTTCCGTCCATGACGAGGCGGTCGCGATCGGCAACACAAGTCTCCAAATACTGACCGCGAAATTGGGCTCCAAAAGATATGCGGCCGGGCCGGTCAGCGCTGATGCGTACGACCAAGACACGGTCGGGCCAGGAAACGAAAGCCTGGCGCGTGATGATGGCGTCGCCCTGGCGGTAGCTGACTTTGGCGACTCCGGTCTTCATGTCCAGCTCGCGGCGATAGTCAGTGACGTTGGCGTCCGCGAAGGATAGAAGCAGATCGCCGATCGGCTGGTAGGCCTCCTGCGAATTGGGTATCCCCCAGAAGTGGTCGTTAGCCATCTTCTCGGCCTCCTGGAACTTGTCCGCGAAAACCAGATCGCGAATCTGGGGGAAGTACTGGAAGGCTTCGGGATTGTCGTAGTTGTGCGGACGCCCGGACCAGAAGGACGACTCATTCAGAGCGATCCGCTCCTGCGCGACGCCGCCAAAGACCATGGCCCCGATCATGCCGTTGCCCAGGGGCATCGCCTGAAGCCAGGCAGTTGCCGGTTGGCGATACCACAACACCATATCCTGAGATGCCTGCGCGTCACATATCGTGGCACCGCCTAACACCGCACAAGCAACATACATCAATATCGTTCTCTGCCTCATGACCAATCTCCTTCTACTGAAGAGCCCGTCAGATGATCGAACACGCATTGGGGTCCACAAGGGCCCGAACTTCGGGCTGGCCCGTGATGCCGAGGGTCCTCCATTGCTGATCCCATCCTACTGGGGTGTGGGAGTCGTCGCTCCGGCGGCACTGAAAATGGTCACGCTGCAGGACGATAGTCCGCCGGAGCTGGCGGTTACGACGATCGACCCGGGAGTCTCGGTCGTCTGGACGATCACGAGACATTTCCCGCTGAAGGCGGCGCGCGACGAGCCTTTGTACAATTCGTGGGATATTGCATTGCCGTTGTCGACGCCCACAATGGTCCCCGGACCGGATACGGAGAACTCTACCTTGTTGCTCGCGGTGGGAACTGTCACACCATTGGCGTCGGCGATATCGACCTCGATAAACGCCAAATCCTTACCATCGGCCATCACCTTGTTTCGATCCGGTGTCAACTGCACCTTGGCCGCCGAACCGGCCGTCGTCATCTGGTCGTATACCACCGTGCCGTCTTTGACGCCTTTGGCCCGGATGGTCCCCGGCGCCCAGGGCACGTCCCATGCCAGGTGCAGGGAATCGCCCACGGTCTTGACTCCTTGCGAAACGCCGTTCAAGAATAGCTCCACGGTATCGCAATTCGTGTAGGCCCAGACTTCAATTGTCTGACCGTCGGCCCAGTTCCAGTGCGGCAGAAGATGCACCATCGGCGTGGTGGTCCACCGGCTCTGGTAGAAATAGTAGATGTCTTTCGGAAAACCGCAGGTATCGATGATGCCGAAATAGGAGCTCTTGGCCAGCCACCGATACGGGAATGGCTCACCGATATAGTCGAATCCGGTCCAGACAAACTCACCGGCCATGAAACTGCGGCTGTTGGTATCCGTGTATGATCTTCGTGCGGTCGAAGTGCCATCCACACCGTTGTCATAAGAGGAACACTGAAAATCGCTGTCGCGCACGATTGTCTGATCGGTCGGAGTTTTATAGATCCCCCGGCTTCTTATGGCCGAACACGTTTCACTGCCGAGCATTTTCCAGGCGGGATATTTACTGTGCATGCTGTCATACCATTCCGGGTGATAGTTATGCCCCACGATATCGAGAAGACTTGACACGGCTTGTTCGGCAGCGCCCCGCAGATTGTTGCTGGCCCAGGTTACCGGCCGCGTGGAATCAAGGGCTTTGACCCAATCCCGGAGCTTGGTGGCGGTCGCCACGACCGGCCTCTGGATCTCATTGCCGATACTCCACATGATCACGGAGGGATGGTTGCGATCCCGCAGGACCATGGCCTGGATATCGGCCTGGGCCCACTCGCTGAAATAAAGATGATAATCGTTCAAGCCGTTCTTACCTGTCTCCCAAACGTCAAAGGCTTCATCCATGACCATGATGCCCAGGCGGTCACAGACCTCCAATACCTGGGGATCGGGAGGATTGTGGGCCGTGCGCAGGGCATTACAGCCCATTGCCTTGAGAATCTGCAACTGTCTTTCAATGGCCCGGTAATTGACCGCCGCACCCAGGGCGCCCAGATCGTGATGATTGCACACCCCATTGATTTTCATGTTGACGCCGTTGAGTGAGAACCCGGTATCGGCATCAAAAGTGAAATAACGAATCCCAAGGGTTGTCCGGTAGGTATCCGCCACCGAACCGTCGACGATCACCTGGGTTTGGGCAAGATAGAGATGAGGTGAATTCGGGGACCATAATTGTGGATTGGATACGATCAGGTCTTGGTTGAAGGTGTGATTGTCGCTCGCACTGACATGAACCACCGACGATGTGTGGACGGTTACGGCATGACCGTTTGCGTCCAGGAGGGTTGTTTTCAATGCCACCGTTTGGGGGGTACCGGACTGATTCACGACCTTGGTCTTGACGTTCACCGTAGCCGAACTCCTGCTGACGCTGGGCGTGGTCACGAACATACCGCAATAGTCGATATGCGTTGGATTCAGGGTCGTCAGCCATACGTTTCGGTAAATGCCGCTTCCGGAATACCAGCGGCTGGTCGGCTGATTGTTGTCGATCCGGATGGCGATTACATTCGAGCCGCCAAGAACCAAATAAGGCGTTAGATCGTACTCGAAGGAGACGTATCCGTAGGGGCGGGTCCCCAGCAAATGCCCGTTGACCCACACCTGGCTGTTCATGTACGCGCCGTCGAAATTGATGAACACCTTCTTGTCTCTGTAATCGGCGCCGACAGTAAAGGTCTTGCGATACCAGCCGACGCCACCGTCCATATAGCCGCCGTGGTGACTGGCAGGCGACTCGCGGTGGATCGGATTGAAGATACTCCAGTCATGCGGCAGAGTAACATTCTCCCAACCGCTGTCATCGTAGCCGGCATCCTGGCCATCGCTGACATCTCCCTCGCAAAACTTCCAGCCCTCATTGAAGCTCCGTCCTCGCAGGCCATTATAGATGTCGGTTCCCTTGAGCGAGACAACCGGCGCTGCCGCTGACGTCGCCGGGCCGGACGGTGTCTCTGCCGCTCGTGCGTCAATCATTAGAATGCCGAACAGAGAGACAACCGCAACCGTGATACCGGATAGACATCTTAGTAGCTTGTTCATATGAACTGCCCCTTCATGATTTCCGGAGAGAATCTCATCTTCGATCAGTGGTGTCCAATGTTGCGCCCAGGGTGATTCCTACGACCGTATCACTGGGGTGCTGGGATCGGTCCAATCCTGAGATGGTGATGCTCGTGTCCGAATTCCGTGCGACA
>CAYNQP010000500.1:0-3621 GCA_964399325.1 uncultured Pirellulales bacterium | reverse complement strand
CGTCTTCACATCCGGGTTTGTGTGCAACTCGTTGATGACAACGGTGGGGCCGGCCTGCCCCCAAGCCACCGTCCCGCCGCCCCAATCACCTAGCAGCAACACCCCATAAGCGCCACAAAACCATAGAACAGAAGCAATTACAGTCAATGGTGGGAATCTCTTTGAAATGCTCACTCTCGATCCTCTTCCTTTTTGTGCCGTTAGCCTGGTGGTGGGTTGCCTGACGTGTGCCCCGACCCGGCGGGCCTACAGACCACATCCGCATCCGCTGTTGCCCTATTTTATCCTATTTAACGTGCCTTCGTCAAGGCCGTCCCCATTCAAACGGGCCTTTTCCCCTCTGCGGCCCCACCCGCCCCATCGCGTTCCTACCACATTATACACAGAAGCCCACGGGCAAGTTCTACCGCCCCCTCGCACCGCGAGCTAAGGAGACTTCCCCCCGCCAGTGCAGCTCGTTTGGCCCGATAATAGAACGCTCACCACCACTGTCCGCAATGCGAAACCTCTTTCGCAGGGCCGATCCCGCCATCCGGCGTGTCTCCCGTAGGGGCAACCCCCTGTGGTTGCCCTGTGCCATTCGACGGCGCATCCCCATAAGGGCGGCGAACCATCCCCAAGCCTTCGCTACGCTACGCCTTGAAGCTGCCACGCGGCGCTTCGTGGGTCAGGGCCAGGTGTCGGTCTTGACGGCTTCTTAGTTGGCATCGAGCTCGGGGTGGAGGAGAATCGGCGAGACGATACGTCGGGCCATTCCAGTGACGGATTCGGCTTCTTCGACCTACTAGGCCGCGACCAAGCAGGGCCGTCTCGCGGTAGCGGAGCCATTTCTTGATGACCTGATACCCGCTGACGTAATAGTCCCGGACGGACTTCGACACGTTCGACCAGCACGCGGTCTCATTCAGATAGATATCCAGCGTTTGCTCGCCGAACGCCACGTTCGGCCCCTGCCCTTCCTTCGCTCTATTCGTATGGCCCAAGGAAGCGCTCGCCATTGAAGTGAATGAGATGCGTAGGAGACTCTGCAATCCAGACTTCAGTTTCCCAAGATATCTCATCCAAGTACCTGATCATTGTTCGGCGGTCCATGAAGGCGGTTACATAGACGATTCCAGCTTTGGAGTCGCCGAACAACTCACTCAACTCCAGTCTGCGTTTTGGGTTGACTGGCCCATGACTCGTCACAGCTTCGACCAGCACAAGCCAGTTCTTGGATGTGTGACGAACGACCACATCAGGCATCTTGCCATGCTCCTCGATCTCTACGCCCAAAGCCCTGAGGGAGTCAGGATCGAAGTACGCCCATTTCTGTTCCGTATCGCCCACGTATAGGACTCGGCCTCCGGGTGTGAATAATGGACAGAAGTCATCAAGTATCTTCTTGACGAGAACATTCTGGCCACCCGGTGACAATTGAATCCTCCCCCCGCTCTGAAGCGTCACGGGGATCCGCGTCGCTTCCCTCTCCCTCGCATAAAGGCGTTTGAGAGTATCAACGGACGCCAGATACTCTGACAGGCGTGCAGGCCATTCAAGCGTCCCGAATGTCTGAAGTAGTCTCAATGCAGAAAGTTCAATCTGGTAAACGGCCTTCGGACTGTTGGTAGGTCTCGACGGCTCATCCGGATTCGGAACCGCCAGACCGGCCTGTACGAACTGATGAACCGTGTGCCGCCGCACGGTTTCGCGGGTGTTTGGAGCATAGCGCCTGCCGTAGTGATTGGCGAAGAACTCCATCATTGGGGTGATACCCATCGACGGGGCACGCGCATCTACCCAAGATTCTCCTGGCTTGAGATCCAGCAGTGACAGAAGAGTCAAGGCAGACCGCTCATTCAACTGCTGTCGGGGAAACCCCAGTTCCTGCAAAACTCCAACGGCTTCTCGAATCCTCTTCGTGGCCGCGGCACTCGTACGCTTACCCATTCTTGCTATGCACCTTCTCCAAAGCGGAATCTATTCTCTGCTGGTCCGGCAGAATCGTTTTCACTTCTCGGCCCAGTCGCAGCATCTGCTCTCTGGAAGGATATCGCATCTTGCGCAGATCTGTGGCATTCACCTGGGTGTGGCCGCTAAACAAGCGAAAGTACCGATCAAGCAAAGACGAATTCAGGAAGACCGCTAACCCTCGTGCCAAGTCTGGGGGCAATCCTCGTCCTGTCGAATGGAAGTAGTTGAGATGATTCTCGAATCCAACAAAGGACGCATCAATACGCGTCGGATCGTAGATCACGCTCACTATTCTGCGCCGCTCCTCCTTCGCGGTGAATCGCTTCGTGAGAACATAGTATCCGGCAGGAACGAACAAGCCGTCCGTTCGGTCTGAAGAAACGATTGCGTTTGGTTTCTTTGCACCCTTGAGCGGCCACCGCACGAATCCACCCTCAAAGTGGCAAGGATGAATGAGCGGCACGGTTCCCGGTTCAGGTTCTTTTCGGAGAAACTCCCGGGCGCGGAAATCGACCACGCGCCCTGTTGAAACCTCCAAGCCCAGTTCGGCCAAGGTTGCGCCAAACCGCGACATGTACTCCATCACCTGTCGACCGTCATCACCCTCAATCACGTGAATAAAAGCATCGGAGTCATCCGGAAGCACAACATCCTGGAACGGAACCTCTCTCACCTGCATTTCGCTGAAAACGGGCCCCCTGGATACCGATATCCTGACAGTCCCGTTCTGGTGCTCGTTTCGAATGCCACGAAAGATGATGTTCTCCTGCAATACCGAATCCTCGGCAAATGCCTCTTTTCTCGACGCGAACGTGTGGATGTCTCGGAGATCGACAAGCGCCAGAAGAGCTTTTCGGAAGCGCCTGAAATAGGGTCCGTTGCAGAAGCTGCGTGGTGTGATGGCAACAATCTCACCGCCTGGGCAGGTGAGACAAGCGGCTAACCATACGAACGCAGCATAGAGATTCGAGATTCCTATTCCAGCCGAGTTCAGTATCCTGCGTGTCTGCGTCTCGCCGTTAATCTTCTTGTAGGGCGGGTTGAGGATCACGTGGGTGAAGTCATCCTGTGTCATCGCAAAGAGCCCGTCATGGAAGCGGGCCACTGCCGCTGAGATGAAATCCTCACAGCACACCGTCCCGTGGAAGGCAACGCCTGTCTCAGCACACAGTTGTTGGCAGAGATCTACCGTTGCCTCAAGATGCGGTACGATGTTTTGGTCGGTTTCATAAGCCACGATCTCGATGGATTCAGGACGCTCAGGGGTGGAGATCAATTGTTCCGTAAGAGCTGCGAAGAGCGATCCGGTTCCTGCGCCAGGATCCAGAATGCGCACAGAGCCCGTGTTTCTCTCGAATAGCGAAGCCATGTACCTCGCGATCGGAGCAGGCGTTAAGAACTGCCCAATCGCCGAACGTTCTGCCCTTGAGACAGCTTTGCTAAACGTCCTTCGTGCCTTCTCTATGGGCGACAGAAAATCTACCCCCGTGGACACGACAGCTTCACAGGTCTCAACCGCTACACCACTTTCTGCGTTCTTATCCCTAACCATCGATCAACATAGTAGTTGGCGCCCGATGCATAAGCAACCCCAAAACCTCTGCTAAACCCAAGGGTGTGCGAGGAGAAATCCTGGCGGGCTCAAGCGACGGCTCGCTGGGATTTCCA
>CAYNQP010000499.1:0-3624 GCA_964399325.1 uncultured Pirellulales bacterium | reverse complement strand
GAATCACCAGGTCCACGTCCGTTGCCAGGACTTGCTTGTACGCGTCCCAGCCGACGAAGCACTTTTCGTCGGTTACCTTGACCTTCTGCTTGACGTTCTTCGACAAGTTGGCCCGGCAGGCATCGAGGCGATCCTTGAAAATATCTCCCATGGCCACGAGTTCGACGTTCTCGGCCGAATTCAGACAATTCGTCGTATCGTAGGTGCCGCGGCCGCCGCAGCCAATCACGCCAATGCGCACCTTGTCGCTGCCGGCCGCATACAGGCGACTGCCCACACCCAGGGCCGCCAGCGATACCGCCGAGGCCTTGACGAAATCCCGACGTGAGACGTTCGTGTCTGTCCTCATACCCAATCCTTTCCATTTGTAGGGTGGGTTCTTAACCCACCCCACGCCTGCCATCGTCTACAGCGCGTCAATACGGATGTCACGGAACTCGACTCGGCTGCCATGACTCTGCAATCCGATGTAGCCGCCGGACCGCGGCAGGCCCGGGTGGGCTTCGTACTTGTACGGAAAATAGGTCAGATCCGTATCGACGACCTTGTTGCCATTCAGGACGATCTTCACAAGTGGGCCGCGGCAGGTGATAACCATCTTCTGCCATTGGTCGGCCTTCTTGCTGGCCCGTTCTGAGGGGGCCTGAACGTCGTAGATGCTTCCGGTATACTGGCCCGGCCGCAAGCTATCATACTGCTCGGCGTAGTCGTCGAGAATCTGGATTTCCATGCCCGTATACGCAGGGTCGCCCGCATGCGGGGCCCTGAGAAAAACGCCGCTGTTGCCGCCCGGCGAGATCCGAAACTCCAGCGACAGCTCGAAGTCGTCGTACTGGCGCACCGTCGAGAGCCAACCACCACCACTGCCGTCAGTATACAGGAGGCCGTCCTCGAACTGCCAGCTTCCCGTCCGGCCGCCAATCTGCTGCCAGCCGGCCAGGCCCGTCATCAGCAGGTCCGCGCCACCCCCACCGGCACCAACGGTCGTGCAGGAACCTGCCGCCAGACACACCCCCAACAACAGAAGAGCCAATAACGTCGCCTTCACCCTCGCCATATCACACCTCCGTCCCCAATCGTGACTTGCTGCCGGCCCAGGCTCATCAAGAACGCCTCACGGGCCATCACATCGAGACACACACTCTTCGTGGACTCTCGGTCCAGCATTGAGGTCAGGTTACCCCTCCTCCGGACCGTCGTCAAGGGCCTACCGCGATTTCGCGTTCTTGACGGGGGGCCGGCCCAACGGTACGATTTGGCGGTGCAGACCGTACCGTTTGTTGCTGCTTGAGAAAGAGCTACTCATGTCAAGGACGAGATCCGCCCGCCGAAGGCCTCGGCCCGACCGAGCCGAACGAAGTACGAGCCGAACGCAAACCCAGCGTCGGCCTCTGGTTTGGATCGTCGTGTGCGGCCTGTGCGCCGGCGCCGGCGTGTTGGCCCTGTTGTGGGTCCGTCACTCGACGCCCTCGACCGCCGCGACCCGGCTGTCTTCCACGGTGCCCTCGGCTCTGGGGTCCCAACAGACGGCTCCGGCCGAAGCCAGTCCGTCTGAATCCGAAGCACCGAAACCGGCCCCGACCGACAACGCCGAGCCGCCTGCCCAGCCACAGGGGCCGCAGGTGCCGCACTACCGGTATAAGGTCATCAAGACCTACGCGCACGACGCCAACAACTTCACCCAGGGGCTGGTCTATCAAGACGGCTTTCTCTACGAAGGGACGGGGCTCTACGGCCGGTCCATCCTGATCAAGCGCGACTTCGAAAGCGGCCAAATCGTCAAGCAGACCCGCCTGCCCGACAGGTACTTCGGCGAGGGGATCACCCTCTTCGGCGACAGGATCGTCCAGCTCACCTGGAGATCGCGGGCTGGTTTCAGCTACGACAAGGAAACGTTCCGCCAGATCGGGACGTTCACCTACGACAGCCAGGGCTGGGGCCTGACCCACGACGGCAAGCGTCTGATCCTCAGCGACGGGACCGCCACCATCCGCTTCCTCGATCCCAACACCTACGCCGAAACCGGGCGAATCCAGGTCCGCGACGAGGGGCGTCCCATCCGCCAGGTCAACGAGCTGGAGTACATCGACGGCCATATCTACGCCAACATCTGGCCGACCGACTACATCGCGATCATCGCGCCCCAGAGCGGGCGCGTCACCGGCTGGATCGACCTGACCGGTCTTTACACTCCCCCGCCGAACAACAATAACAACATCGTCGCCAACGGCATCGCCTATCTGCCCGAGACCAAGCACCTGCTCGTCACCGGCAAACGCTGGCCCAAGATGTACGAGATCGTGCTCGTCCCCCAGACCGACACCGCCGCGCCCCAGTAGAGACGCAAGATACTGGGGGGGAGATACTGTGTTCGCGTCTGTGAAAATATCCTGGCGTCAGTGGATTGTGGCCTGGAATGCCGACTCTGTCACCCCTGCGTAGGCAGGGGTCCAGGAACCTACCGAAGCTGTCTGGATTCCTGCCTGCGCAGGAATGACAAGGGGATATGCTCTCTAACGCAGCGTACGAGGCAGGACTCCGCTGCCCTATAATCTGCGCAGACACCTGTGTTTCGTGTATGTGAGAATATCCTGGCGATCATGAAATGCGGCCTGGGAGGTGACTCTGTCACCCCTGCGCAGGCAGGGGTCCAGGAACCTACCGAAGCTTCCTGGATTCCCGCCTGCGCGGGAATGACACACAGGTGGGCTGCCCGAGCGGTCTCCAGAGCGAAATCTACCTGCCGCAAGACTTGCATAGACACCTGTGTTTCTGCCGTTGGCATTTGCAGATAACATTGAATCTGGTATCATTTGTGGGTGCAGTCGAACAAGTGCGGTCCTGCCGAGACGTGCTGGCGACTCCAGGCAAGTCGCACATCCGAGATAGTTGGGGAAGAGACCATGAAGTTCATCATCACGTTGTTTCAAGATGAAGACGGCGTCTTCATTGCTGAGTGTCCATCGATTCCTGGATGCGTCAGTCAAGGCCAGACCGCCTCAGAAGCGGAGGCCAACATCCGTGAGGCCATCAAGGAATGTCTGGAGGTACGAGCAGAGAGAGGAATGGCTTTGACGGTAAGCACTCGCCAGATAGAGGTCACCGTGTAATGCCCCCGGTGCCGCTGTTGAAGCCTCGGGAGGTTGTCAAGACCTTCGAACGACTCGGATGGGAGGTCGCTCGTCGGCGCGGCAGCCACATCATCTTGACCAAAGAAGGACATGTGGCAACCCTATCGGTGCCAAACCATGCCCACGTGGCGCGCGGCACCCTGCGAAGCCTGATCGCCAGAGCAGGCCTCACCGTAGACGAGTTCCTGAGTGTGCTCACGAAATAGGGATGGTGCCATCTGGACTGTCCAATCCGACTTCCGATAAGAAGCGGCAAAGTCGTGGAGGGCAGTCTGTCAGTTCCCACCACTTATCTTTGTCTGCTTCCGCATATTCGATCTCGCTAAGTGCAGTCAAGACCTCGACGACTACCCTGTGTGGTTTCGGACATGTCTCCTGTTGTTCGAGTCGTTTTTCAATCCTTGGCATCATTTTCGACAGGACTGCTTTGGCAAGTTCTCTGTCCGTTCCGGTTGGAGTGGGCACAGACATCGATTTGGCGTGGACTAAGTCG
>CAYNQP010000498.1:0-3633 GCA_964399325.1 uncultured Pirellulales bacterium | reverse complement strand
AAACAGATTCTCGCCGCTCGCAGCGGCGCGGCCGCAATGGCCGCATCGGAAGCGGGGTTCCTTCAGCAAGGCCCGGTACTTCGGGGCATCCGTCAAATGCAGTCCCTGAGATATGATATAGCACAGATGCTCGCCGTGAAGCTCAGTGTCACAGGAAGCCTCGAGTTGAACCTTCGTATCAGCCCTCATTGCACACCTCCAAAAGGTTGTTGTGCCGTTAGTTTATCCTCATACGCCCCTGGATCTGGTGTGTTCTGATTTTGTTCCGCAAAAGGACTGGACCTCATTCCCGCCGCGCCGAGGGACATTGACATCCAATCCCCGGCCAAAGGCGCCGGATTCTCCAGGTTTCTTCTGAACCAGGAAAGCAGATGCATCTGGTCTTTATTGTGGACGCGCACTCCACTGCGAGCGTCAGATACCGTCGGCCTGGCTACTCGTACGGGATGTTCTGTGCGTCCAGGAGGCCCTTCACGTAGCCGATGGCGAGGACCTTGCCGACGATGCCGTAGCCGGAGGCGTTGCCCCGGTCGCCCTCCATCGTGGGGGCGCGGTCCGGCCGGATGGGGCCGTCGAAGCCGTTCTCATGGTAGATCTTCAGCATACGGCCCATGTCCGTCGGGCCGTTGTCGTGGAACGTTTCGCGGAAGTGCTCCTTCGTCCCTTCGACGTCGCGCAGGTGAATGAAGAAGGTCTTCTTCTGCGAGCACCATTCCTTCGCCAGGGCCTGGATGTCTTCGACCATCAGCTTGAAGTTCGCCTGGCAGAATGTCACACCGTTGACGGGGCTGGGCGCCATGTTCATCACGCCACGGAAATTGTCGGCGCTGGTCAGGATGCGAGCAATACCTCGCAAGGGCGACAGGGGCGGATCGTCCGCGTGCGCCGCCATCCTCACGCCCGCCTCCTCGGCGACAGGAATAACCGCCTTGAGGAAGCACTTCATGTTCTCCCACATCTTCTCTTCGCTCACCTCGCCCCAGCGGATCAGTCCCCTTGCCTCGGCCTCGGCGTACAAGTACGAATCAGAATAGAGAGGCCTCAGTCCTTCAACTCGCGAATCCAGATGTTGCGGAACCGCACGGGGTTGTTGTGGTCCTGCAACATAAGGGGACCTTTGTCGCCGTGCGGAACGTAATCCGTGATGGCGTGCTGGCTGATCCATCCGGTGCCGCCGGAAAGTTCGAGATGGTCCTGGATCACGACGCCGTTGTGGATGACCGTGAACGTCGCCTTCCTCGTCACCTTGCCGTCGGCGTCGAAGAGCGGGCGATGATAGATGATGTCGAAGGTCTGCCACTGACCCGGCCCTCGGCAGGCGTTGACCAGCGGAACGCCGCGGCCGTACAGAGCCCCACACTGGCCGTCCGGATAAGTCTTGTTGTCGTACGAATCGAGGACCTGAATTTCATACATGCCGTGGAGAAAGACGCCGCTGTTGCCCCGGCCCTGGCTTGAGCCTGTCACCCGCGCGGGCGTGGCAAACTCAACGTGCAACTGGCACGAGCCGAACTCTTGCTTGGTCTGGGCGTACCCGGCGCCCCTGACCGATTCCATGTACCCGTCGCGGACGATCCATTTCGAAGCGTTGCCCTTATTGTCGGCCCAGTTCGACAGGTCCTTGCCGTCGAAGAGCACGATGGCGTCGGAGGGAGCCTTTCCCGGTGTCTCCTGAGAGCTGAACGTTCCCGGCGTAATCACGGGCGGCGCCGGTCGGTTCACGTCATGGATCCTCCACCGACCCGTGTCGGTCTCAACGTACTGAATCCGCTGGGGCCTGCCGCGATTCTGCGCCATAATCTGCGTGGCCATCCCGGCTACGATACCAAGCAAACAAAGTGCGACACCCACCCGCCATGTCCTGCTCATGATTAATCCTTTCGTATTGTCTATCGAATACGCCTCTTGACCCTGCCCTGCGGCAGAACTGCCATGCTACCCCAAATCCTATCCGAATCTCCCCCCCGCGCCAATGGGAGAATAGGGCGGTATCAAGCGTCACTTCTTCGAGCCGGCCCGGAAGATCGTGCGGTCCAGGACGCCGTAGGGGGTAAAACTGCTCCTCGTGGTCAGCCACAGGCCCAGGGCCAGGGTGATGGCCGTGCCGGAGAAGATGGAGATCATAATCGCAATCTGGTACTTGATAGCGACCGCGGGACTGGCCCCGCCGAGGATCACGCCCGTCATCATCCCCGGGAGGGACACCAGGCCAATCGTGGCCATCGTCGCGACGGTGGGCGCCAGGGCCGCCTGGCACGCATTCCGCACATGCGAGCGAGTCGCCTCGTGCAGCAGGGCGCCGTCGGCGAGGCTCTGGAGGAACGCCTTCTCGCCGGTGCGGATACCCTCGTAGAACGTGCGAATACCGACGATGTCGGCCCGCAGGCAGTTGCCAAGGATCATGCCGCCGATGGGTATGGCGTATTGCGCGTCCAACAGGTTCGAGCGTTGCAGAATCAGCCCGACAAAGAGCAACAGTGGCGCGGCTGTCCCGGCCAGCAGCGCCACGAACAGAGGCAGAGCGATCCGGCGCAACCGCAGGGAAGTCGACCGCACAATGGACACGTCCGCCACCCCAACCATGATCAGCAACCACGCCGCGCTGAGCCAGACGTTGTTCAGCTTGAAGATCACCTGCAGATACAGGCCGACGAGGAGAAGCTGCACCGTCATGCGCGCCAGGGCAATGACGGTCTCGCCGATCATGGGGACCCGGTACCACAACATGATTGCCAGCGGGAAAACCAGCAGCAGGTACGCCGCGGCAAGCTCCCACGGGTTGATGTCAACGACGTTCATTGAGCACCTCGCGACGGCAACGATATCACCTCGTCCGCAAAGGAGAACCGCTCTGTGTCATGGGCTACGAACAACGCGGTGACATCATGGCGGCGGCGGAAGGTGTCGAGGACAGCGTCCTTGCTCGTCGGGTCGAGAGCCGACGTGATCTCGTCCAGAAGGAAGATGCGACGGTCGAGCAGCAGCACCGAGACCAGTGCGACTCTCTGCTTCTCGCCTCCCGAGAGGTCGCTTGCATCCTTGTCGAGCAATGACGGAGCCAGGCCGAAGGTCTCGAACAGCTCCGGCGCGCGCTGCAGGTTGTCCTTGAGAGTGGCGTTGGCGTGATAGTGAAACGGCCGTTCGAGGATCTGGCGAACCGCCCCGCTCCCAAGTTCCGGCTCCTGCCCGACATAAGCGACGTGCCGGCGCAAGCTCCAGACCGTCTCGGCCGTCAGCGCTGTGCCCGCGACCAGGATGGTCCCGCTCTCGGGAGCGACGAAGCCGAGGAGGCAGCGCAGGACCGTGGACTTGCCACAACCCGACGGACCGGTCAGCACGGCTTTCTCACCGACCTTCAGTGCCATCGAAAAGTCACGCAGGACGGTCTGCCCGTTGAACCGGACAGTTACGTCCTTGGCCTGCAATGCGGCGGATTCATCTGTCATCTTGCTGCTGCTTACGCTTCAAGGCCTGGTCCAAAGCTCCGAAGCCTTCGTTCCATTCGTCCAGACGCGTGATGTTCTTTTTGCGCGCCACGTCTATGAAATGATCGTACGTGTCCCGGATCAACCCGGGCATGGGCCACTCGGCCCCGGAGGCTTGGGCCGCCTCACGCATTTCGTCCCAGCGCAT
>CAYNQP010000497.1:0-3638 GCA_964399325.1 uncultured Pirellulales bacterium | reverse complement strand
TGATGCCTTCGCCCATACAGTTCAGCCAGGAGACGGCCTGATGAGAGCTATCGTGGTGCTCCTATGGATTGCCTGATTCGGCTGGCTGGAAATCCTGGCCCAGGGTCTTGAGGTATTTGAGATATTCGCCATCGGTGGAGAGGATCAGGACGGAACCCGTGGCGAGGTTCTCTTCGTAGCTGGTAAGGGTCTCCAGGAAGGAATAGAACTCGGGGTCCTTGGCGTAGGCCTCGGCATAGGTGCGGATCGCCTCGGCGTCGGCCTTGCCCATGATTTCCTGGGCCTTCCGGTAGGCTTCGGAGATGATCTGCTTCTCCTCACGCTCCTTGCGGCCCTCGATTTCGAGCTTCTGCCCCTCGCCCTCGGAGCGGTACTTGGAGGCGATGCGCTGTCGCTCGGTGATCATGCGCTCGTAGACGGACTCGCTGACCTGCTCGACGTAGTTGATGCGCTTGAATCGCATGTCGATGATCTCGATGCCGAACTCGGTGGCCGCGAGTTTCGCCTCGGCCAGCACCTCCTCGACGATTCGATCCCGGCCTGCCTCGACCTTCCGGACCTCGCCCGTGGCTTCGCCATCGATGCCGGTCATGATGCTCATCGGCCGGTCCGAGGTCCGGACCGCCTCGATCAGCGGATGGTTCGAGATCTTGTTGCGTACGGCGCCGTTGATGATATCATCGAGCCGACCGTGCGCCGAATCCTCCACCGCCACGGTCTTGAAGAAGACCAGGGGATCGGTAATCCGCCAGCGGACGAAGCTGTCGACCCAGATGTATTTCTTGTCCAGCGTCGGGACCTGGGTGGGGTTGCCGTCCCATTCGAGAATGCGCTTCTCCAGCGTATTGACCTTCTCAATGAACGGGAGCTTGAAGTGCAGGCCCGCCTCCTTGATGACCCGTTTGGGCGAGCCGAACTGGGTGACGATCACCTGCTCGGTTTCGGAAACCGTAAAGACAAACGTCGTCAGCAGGACGATCAGGACGAGCACGATGGCAAGAACGATCAGTGGCTTGGTGCCTTGCATGGCTATTTCTCCCCAATCTGCATCACGGGCAGCAGGCCCTTGACGCTCTCATCGACGATGTATTTCTTCTCGATTTTCGGCAGCATCTTGCCCAGGCTCTCGAGGTACATGCGCCGCCGTGTAACATCTTTGTTCTGCTTGTACTCGGCGTAGATCTGGTTGAACCGGCTCGCGTCGCCCTGGGCCGTGTTGATGCGATCCACGGCGTATGCCTCGGCCTGCTGGATCTTCTGGAGGGCCTCGCCTCGGGCACGCGGGATGACCTTATTGTATTCCTCCAGCGCCTGATTGACCAGCTTTTCCTTGTCCTGCTGCGATGCGTTGACATCGTTGAAGGCCGACTTGACCTTGTCGGGCGGATTGACGTCTTGCAGCTTGACCGCGACGATGCGGATGCCCGATCCGTATTTGTCCAGGATCGCCTGCATCTTCTGCTCGGCCTCGATGTTGATCTCGATCCGGCGGGACGTGAGGACCTCATCGACGCTCGAATCGCCCACGACGCTGCGAATGACGGATTCGGATACGTCTCGGATCAGCTTGGCGGGATTGCGGACGTTGAAGAGAAACAGCTTCGGGTCGCTGATCTGGTACTGGACGATCCATTCGACCTGGGCCACGCTTAGATCGCCACAGAGCATGAGCGACTCTTCCGTGTTCTTCTTGCCATAGGTCGATTGGACGCCGGCCTGCAGGGTGCGGTAGCCGAACTCATCCTTGAAGATCCGCTCGACCTGGGGCTTCGAGACGACCTCGACCAGCGGCCATTTCAGACGCAGGCCGGGCGCGGTGATGCGGTGGAATCGGCCGAACCGCTGCACCACGCCCTTGGAATCCGTCGGCACGACATAGTACGACGAGAATCCGAGAACCACGATGATCGCCAGAACGATGGCGATCCACGCGTAACGCATCAGATCACCCGGCTGCGGGACTGCGATACGGACGTACCTGAGATCATCGTCCATCGTGTGACTCCTTTCACCAAATAGCGGGGCCATGAACCTGTACCTTCCATATACACGATTTGGCCCGACTTTCCCATTGATCTTGTGGAATTCCGGGGGCGGCTGGCGTATTTCGGCCGTGAGGGGGCAAAGTACGAGCCATCCCGTACAAGCGACAGGTTCGACTTGTCAGCCCCATGACTGCAATTCGATGATGTTGCCTTCCGGATCAGCCAGATAAACGAACGTGAGAGTCCCTACGCCCTCGACTTGTGTTGAGGATACTTCACCTACCCTGCTACCCCCTTGCTCGAGCACCTTTTCCGCAACCCGAGTAACGTCATCAACCTCGAAGGCAATGTGCCCGTAGCCCTCGCGATTAGCAGAAGCAGATGGCTTAGGCTGATTGTCAGAGTAGGTAAAGACCTCCAACGTGGGGCCACTGTCACCGTGACCAGGAAGAAGTAAATGTACGCCAGACAACTGTGCGTTTCGAATACCCGTGCCTACATCAAGCCACCGGCCGGAGAGATGACGTTCCGGAAGGACCCTCCTGCAGCCAAAGACCTCTTCATAGAATCGGGCCAGCAGTTGCCAGTCACGTGCAATCAAATTGGTATGCTTATATTTCATATGGATGTGCTCTGTAGTCGAACATAAGATGCTATCCGTTCTCGATAATACCTCTGAAAACATATCCTTGACAAGGGGTTTTCTTCGATTCAGCCGGGTAGGGTGGGATTTGCCCCAGTAGGCCTCGACCACAAGCTGTCGCCCACCTATTCACCCACCCTCGATTTCGTCGGGAAAGTTCAGATACGCGAACTCGCCGGCCAGCTCGTATGCCTTGCGGTCGCGGGCCTTGGCCGCCTCGACCTCGTCGTCGAACAGGCCCAGGTAGAGCGCCTCGCCGTTGTGCTGGACCGCCGCCTGCCACTTGTCGCCGCGCGGGAACACGCCCTTGAATCTGGACTTGCCCGTGGCCCGGCGGTTGTTCTGCGAGTTCTGCAACTGCGTGCAGTTGCGCATGTTGGCCTCGCGGTTATCCAGTCCGTTGCCGTTGACATGATCCACCACCATCCCGCGCGGCGGCTTCATAATCTCGCGATGCATCGAAATCGAGCGGCCTCGGTGGCTTCGGCACGCATAGAAGGTGTTGCCGCGGTCGCTGGCCTGGGCGTACCATTTGTACCGACTGAGCCACGCGTGGTTCTTGGCATCCACGATGGCGTAGAGCCCGCGCGTCAACGGGATGTAGCGTATCCTCTCGTTAGGCGGCTCCGGCGGCACGCCCCGCACCGTGGGTGCCCGCCTCGGCCGGAAGTTCCGGCACGGCCCATCGTACGGAATCTCGCGCAATTCTCCCGGCGTATCCGGATGGTTCGCACACATCCCCGTCACCGGAAACCCCGACAGCAGCGTCCGCGCCCACAATCCCTTGTCCGTCCGGCAGAACACACAGTCATGACAGCTCCGCTGCGGCCTTTCCTCCGCATCTTCCCCCGCCTGCCCCGGCCAAACCGGCGTCCTCACGACACGCCGCGGCCTCATGCCCAGACTCTGCCGTCCCTTCGTCTCTGCCTTCTTTCGCTTGCCCATATTGAAAACCCTTTGACCTGCCCTACGGATGGTGGGCGCGGGGCGAGCTTGATAGACTGGGCTGC
>CAYNQP010000496.1:2636-3640 GCA_964399325.1 uncultured Pirellulales bacterium | reverse complement strand
AAAGAATACCGTAAGAGTCTTCGAGTCTGCTCCGGGCAAGTAACAACAGCGGAGCCTCCCATCGGGACGGTGCCGTTCGTCGTGCGCCGATGCGTGTGGTTTCGTGAGGGCGATCCTTGACAACCGTTTGCGGGACTGTTAGAAGACCGTGCAGTTGGGGCCGTTTGTGTCGGATGTGATGGCTGAGTCCTCCGCCTCTCGCGTGTAGGAAGGCTACGATGATAGCGACGCTTGGATGGAAAGCGGTACAGGACGTGATCAATGCGGGTCGGTTCGGGCGGTTTGCCTGGCGTTCGACCGTCACGTCGATCCGGCGGTGTGCCCACCGTCAGACGTATCCGCTGGTGTGGAACCAAGTGAATATCATCGGCGTCCGAAGCGTTCCGGTTATCATGATCACCGGCGCTTTTGTAGGAATGACCCTGGCCGTGCAGGCCTACGACCAGTTGGCGGGAATGGGGCTTGAAGAGCATCTGGGGGTTCTGATCAATATCTCCGTTGTCAAGGAGCTGGGGCCGGTGCTGGCGGCCGTCATGTTGGCCGGACGCATCGGCGGGGCCCTCACGGCCGAGCTGGGAACCATGAACGTAACGGAGCAGATTGACGCCTTCAGGAGCTTGGGAACAGATCCTATCGGTTTTCTGGTGGTCCCCGGTTTTCTGGCGTGCCTGATCTTTACACCCGTCCTGATCATTTACGCGGACCTTATGGGTGTGGTGGGCGGGGCGCTGGTGAGTTTTCTGCAATTGGGAATTAACAGCCGAGCGTATTGGAACTTCAGTGCCTCGGGCGTCGAATTGTGGGATGTGTCCATTGGAGTCGTCAAGGGCCTCTTCTTCGGGGGAGCCATTGCGGTCATAAGTTGCCATAAGGGGTTTACCTGCAAAGAAGGGGCCCATGGTGTAGGCCAGGCATGCACCGAGGCTTTCGTGGCCAGTTTCATATCCATCCTAGCGCTGGATTTTGCCTTGGCCGTGGTTTTCAAGGGTATCTACCTGGCATTC
>CAYNQP010000496.1:0-2626 GCA_964399325.1 uncultured Pirellulales bacterium | reverse complement strand
GCCGGCCGACGACGTCGCTGGCTCCGGAGTACTTATCTTGGATGTACAAGAAGACCAGATGCAACAGCCCAGTGACGGTGGATACTCAGGTCCTCTGATTGAGGTTCGCAACCTCACGAAGAAGTTCGGCAAGAAGCTGGTCCTCGACAACATATCCCTGTCGATTGACAAGGGTAAGACAACGGTGATAATCGGTTCGAGCGGGTGCGGCAAGACCGTTTTGATCAAGCACTTCATCGTGTTGCAGCGTCCCACGTCCGGCGAGGTCTACTTCAAAGGTCAGCGGGTCGACAACCTCAGCGAACGCGAATTGTACCGCGTCCGGACTCATTTTGGCTATCTCTTCCAGGAGGGGGCCCTATTCGACAGCATCACCGTCGCTGAAAATATCATGTTCCCCATCCGGCAGCACTACAAGGGTGTAAAATGGCGGGAGGTCGAGGACGTCGTCAAGGCCAAGCTGGCGATGGTGGGCCTTGATGGTTTTCAGAACTATTATCCGGCCAATCTCTCGGGGGGGCAGCGCAAGCGAGTGGCCTTGGCGCGAGCAGCCGCCCTGAATCCGGAAGTGCTCCTCTATGATGAGCCCACGACGGGACTGGACCCGATTCGCTCCGACATCATCAATGAACTGATCCTCAAGTTCGAACGGGATCTGGGCGTGACCACGATTGTCGTCACGCACGACATGAAGAGCGCCTACAAGGTGGCGGATCGCATCATCATGCTGCACAACGGCCGGGTCATTGCGGACGGGGATGCCGATCATATTCGCAACCACCCCCATCCTACGGTCCAGCAGTTCATCAATGGCCAAGTCAGTGAGGATGACCTTGCCGTCTTGCGGATGAGCGGGACTCTCACGGCCTCGCAATTTCTGCCACGCGACTTTCAGTAGCAGACCCGTGAAAACCAGGCCAACATAAGGCCGCGACCAGCGTACTTCCTTGCATAATGGCACATGATCCTGCAAAAATCGCCGCCGAATTGGGCAAACTGATACAAGGTGACGTCTTTGCCGACGTCATACACCGCGTCGCTTACAGCACCGACGCCAGCAGCTATCGCATCGTGCCCCAGTGCGTGGTGGCGCCCCGTGATGTTCGTGACATTGTCGCGGCGGTCAAGTACGCGGCCCAAGAGGGCCTGCCGGTGGCGGCCCGCGGCGCCGGCAGTGGAGTGGCGGGCGAGTCGTTGTGCCATGGCATCGTTTTCGACATGACTCGCTACCTGAAGCGGATCATCCGCATCGCCGGTGACGGCAAGACGGTGACATGCGAACCGGGCGTGGTCCTGGATGACCTGAACACGCGTCTGGCCGAACTCGGCCGCAAGATCGGCCCGGACCCCTCCAGTGCCAACCGGGCCACAGTGGGCGGCTGCGTGGCCAACAACGCGACCGGCGCCCATTCCCTTCAGTATGGCCATATCGGCAATTACGTTGAAGCTGTCGAAGCGGTCCTGCCCGATGGCAGCGTGGTTGAATTCACGAATTCCGTGGATGTGGAGCGAGCGGCCGGGCACAGGGCCAGCGCAATAGCACGGGAGTGCTGGTCGCTCTTGACTGCAAACAAGGCTGTCATAGACAAGGCCATACCCGCAACTAAACGCAACCGCAGCGGATACAACATTGCTGCCGTTTGTCACGACAACAAGATCGATCTCGCATCCCTGCTTGCCGGCTCCGAAGGGACCTTGGCGATTTTCACGAGTATCACGCTGACGACGGTGCCGCTTCCGAAGGCGAAAGGTCTCCTGCAATTGGAGTTCGACTCGCTCGACAGCATGGCCCGGGCCGTGCCGGCCATTGTCAAGACAGGGCCCACGGCTTGTGAGCTGATGGACCGTTCAGTCATCGATCTGGCGTTCGATCAGCTTTCGCAATACCGCGATATTCTTCCCGCCGGGGCCGCGGCCGTGCTGCTCGTCGAGCACGTAGGTGAGTTTGAAGCAGATGTTCGAGAGAAGATTGTCGCCACCGACCTGGCCGTTGGCAAGCGAGCCACGGGCCGGACCATTGTCCGCGGACTGAGCGACCAGGCCCGCATCTGGAAGTCGCGTAAGGACGCCGGCCCACTGCTGTACCGCAAGCGCAGGCGTGAGCATCCCGCCGAGTTCATGGAGGATGTCAGCGTAGACCACACGCGGTTGGCTGATTACATCACCGGTCTCAAGAAGATCGAGAAGAAATACGACATGACGATGTCGTTCTTCGGCCACGCCGGAGATGGAGAATTGCATCTGCGTCCCTATCTCGACCTTGGCGATCCGAAGGATGTCGAGAAGATGCAGGCCATAGCAGAGGACGTCTTCTCGCTGGCCTGGTCCCTCGGCGGTTCCATCAGCGGTGAGCATGCCGACGGCCTGCTGCGGGCCGGCTTCGTCCGGCGACAGTATGGCGATGAGTATTACCAGGTGCTTCGCAAGATCAAGGATATCTTCGATCCGGCCGGCCTGATGAACCCGGGCAAGATTCTCAACGACGATCCCAATGTGATGGTCAAGAATCTCCGGCGTCAGCGCCATATTCAGCCCGAAAGGGCCAAATCAGATATGCTTTTCGCTGAGCACGAGCTTGAGTTGGAACTTGAGCAGTGCTACGGGTGCGGCCTGTGCCTGAGCCAGG
>CAYNQP010000495.1:0-3641 GCA_964399325.1 uncultured Pirellulales bacterium | reverse complement strand
GCGCCGTTGGAAAGTCCGCGCCGGAAAGACCCACAACGCACGGCAGTGCCATTCGCGGCTGTGTGCCATTGGGCCGAGGTCCTGGATGTCGTTCTCGCGATCCCATAGGAACGTGGATGATGGAGTCCTTCTCGTCCTTTTTGGCCTTCGCTTCGTCGCTGTGCTTGATGAGCACGAGGTTGATGTTGCACTTCTGGCGCAGGTGCAGGTCCGTGACCGTCTTGCCGCGCTCATATTCGACCTTCACATATTTGTAGCCGCGAATCCCAAACGCATGGTACAATAAGCTCGTGGACACGCTTTGACCTCCATCTTAAGTCTTTCCAAAACCTTTGGATAGGGCAGCATGTCTGCTCTTTGCAATTCAGAAGTACGCAAGACCCAGATGAGCCGATCAAAGGAACAATTATCGTGTCTTTTCCGGCATTAATGAGTACAGCCGTGAGCGATTCGATAGAATGAGATCTTGAAAACTTAGAGGGACCTATGAATGTTATAATTGCTGGGGCAGGTGAGGTTGGGACATATATCGCCGAGAGAATAGCAGAAGAGACGCACGATGTGACTGTTATAGAAGCCGACATTGCCAAAGGAGAAGAGTTGTCACATTCTCTTGATGTCAATGTCATATGCGGTAGCGCCTCGTCCGTGCAAGTATTGAAAGAAGCGGGTGTAAAGAAATGTGATCTTTTTCTTTCACTTACCGCTAATGAGGAAGTGAATATTGTATCCGCGTCAGTGGCGGGTCGTTTAGGAGCAGCGAAAACAATAGCGCGGATTGATGATGCCGTTTTTCGAACAGATCCCGCGTTTTCATATCAGACGCATTTCGGCATTGATGAAATGTTCAGTCCGCCTATGTTTGCCGCCCTGGAAATGGCCTCTTTTATACGAAATCCCGGATCGCTTGCTGTTGAACATTTTGCACAGGGAACGGTTGTAATGAGACAGGTTATTATTGATGAGAGTTCCGGGTATATTGAAAACAAACTCATTGAGTTGGATATTCCAAAGGATGTGAGGATTGCGTGCATAACCAGAAATACTGAATTGCTCATTCCTGCAGGAGATACATTTCTGCAAGCAGGAGATACTGCAATTCTTATTGGCGAAACTGAGAAGGTCAGCGAATTTCAGAAGAACTTCAAATGGGAACGATCGGACAGCCAGAGGATCGTTATTCTCGGGGGCGGACGCATCGCTTTGAGCCTCGCCCGAAGGCTTAAGCCGAGTGACTTTCGTTTGACTATCATTGAACACGATGCTTTGCGTTGTGAACGTCTTTCCTCTGCATTACCCTCTGCAACCGTATTGCAGGGAGACGGGACAAACTTAGATTTGTTGATGGAAGAGCATGTTGATACCGCTGACTTTTTTATCGCGACAACTGCTTATGATGAGATCAATATTATGAGTGCTTTGCAGGTAAAGAAGCTTGGGGTGAAAAAGACGCTCGTGTTGATTCGCCGGCCGGATTTCGTACATTTGACTGAAGATCTTGGAATTGATCATGCCGTAAGTCCACGTGCGATCATGGCAAGGGAGGTGTTGACCCTGCTCGAGAAGGGCAAAGGGTGCTCACTGGCTGATATGGGTGCCGGAGAAGCAGAGATTCTGGAACTACACTTTGAAAACGAAGCCCTAACAGGACATAGACTGAAAGACATCCCTTTGTCGAAAAACACCTTGCTTTTGTTGATCAAACGCGGTGGAAAAGTAATCATTCCGAGTGGTGATGCGACGTTGAAACAAGATGATGTTCTCCTGATAATTAGCAAAGTGCGCGATAGGAAGAAACTTGTCCGCCTTTTCGGGGCGTGAATCCTGACGGCCCAGCTCTGAGATAGGAGGATTTGCCCTTATATGGCGGATGTAGGTATATGGTGAGACAGAAGGGAAATACGATTCTTTGAATCTTAAACTGGTTTTCAAACAACTGGGAATACTGATCTCTCTTGTCGGGGCGTGCATGAGCACGAGCCTCGTCTGGGCATTTATAGATTGGAATGAAGAAGGTTCCCGCAGGGTCGTATGTGCTTTTCTGTTGTCCATTTTTGTTTGCATCGTCATCGGTCTTGTTTTCAATCACAAGAAGATCCACGATACAAAGATGTACCGCAAAGAGGCTATCGCGGTGGTTTCTTTGGGCTGGTTCTTGTGCGGCATTCTGGGGGCGTTGCCCTACATTGTGTCAGGCGTGCTTTCATCGCTTTACGATAATTGGTTCAGTCTTTGCGGCGCCGCGGTTTTTGAAAGCATCAGCGGATTTACAACGACCGGCGCAAGTATCTTTCCAGCACCTGAGGAATTGCCCCGTGCCATTCTCTTTTGGCGCAGTCTCACTCACTGGTTGGGCGGAATGGGCATTGTCGTGTTGTTTGTTGCCGTCTTGGGTCAGGCAGGTGCGGGGGCCAAGCACATGGTCGTCTCTGAAGTACCCGGGCCCACGGATGAGTCTCTAAAGCCGAGGATACGTTCGGCCGCACTGCTCCTCTGGAAGATCTACGTTGCCATTTCCGCGGCTGAGGTTATCTGTCTCATGCTCCAGGGAATGGACCTTTTTGAATCTCTCTGTCATACATTCGGAACGATGGCAACCGGAGGATTCAGCACTTTGAATGGAAGCATTGGACAGTATAACAACCTCGGATTTGAGATAACCATCATTGTTTTCATGCTCTTGGCCGGAACCAGCTTTAACCTCTATGCAATACTCTTGACGGGCAACTGGCGCAAAGTCATTGGAAACCGGGAGCTTCAAGTTTATCTCTTGGTCATACTCGGCACCGTCGCTTTGTTAACAACCGATGTACTTCTCAACGGCCCTGACCACTACGGACCCGGAAAAGCCCTGCGCGATTCCGGTTTTCAGGCTATCTCGATAATGACGACAACAGGCTATTGTACAGCTGATTTCAATGCCTGGCCTGATCTTTCGCGCTGGCTCCTATTCCTTCTGATGTTTGTTGGAGGTTGCGCCGGTTCAACAGGAGGGGGGATGAAAGTGATTCGTGTCATTCTTTTTGTGAAGATCATCTTATTGGAAATAGCAAGTATGTTTCGGCCCCGGGTTGTGCGGACATTGAAGATAGGCGGAAAGGCATTGGATAAGAATGTTCGCCGGAATGTAACGGCTTATATTGGCATAGTGTTGATGACATTCTTTGTCTCAACGCTGTTTCTTCTTGTTCTTCACAATGACTATTGCGTGGAGAAAGATAGACAGATTGACCTTGAAACCGCATTCACTTCCGTGGCCGCCACACTGAATAATATCGGCCCTGGATTGAATATGGTAGGCGCGACTGGGAATTATGCCTTCTTCTCGACTCCCGCTAAGATCTTCCTTTCTTTCCTTATGATATTGGGCCGGCTGGAAATTATGGTAATACTGTGTTTATTCCTGCCTTCTTTCTGGAAGAGACAATAACGATGATTCATTTCTGTTGCGGATAGATTCATGATGAGCGCATCAGGAGGGTGACCGGTGGTCTGCCTCCTCTTGTTGGCCCAGTACTTATAAGAGGATTCCACAGTTCTGTACTCCATTAAGCACTGGCGTATACGGCCTGATGGGTAGTGTAACGGATCTTTCGGACGCGCCAGATAACTGGTAAGGAGCAGCGGATGCAAGAGCCGTA
>CAYNQP010000494.1:0-3644 GCA_964399325.1 uncultured Pirellulales bacterium | reverse complement strand
GTTGGCCCAGCAAAACGACATGACTCCGCATCAGCTCTACGCCACGGCCACCGGTGGAGGTCAAGGGGTTCGGGGAGGGGGTGGCAACGGGCGTTTCTCTGATGGTTCGAGCCGTCAGGGCGGTTTCGGGATCGGCCGACTCACCTTGCGGCAATACTGCGACCAAGAGCAGTTGGACGTGGAGGCCGCTATTGCGAAGTTGAAAAGCAGCGATTTGGAGGCCACGCCAAACACACCGATACGTGAGATCGCCGCCGACAGTGGTCTGCATCCCTCGGCGATAAGAGACCTACTGGGCCGACAGGCCCACCCGGCCAGAGTGAATCCATGATAAATCAACAGGCCCAAGCAAGCATCGTACAAGCCAAAGACCCGTTGTGTGACCTGCCTGCGCAGTTGCACCCACACTGTATTGTCTGCGGCTCCAGTAATCCCAGAGGGCTCAGTTTGGCCTTCATACTCAGGTCCGATGACAGTGTCACCGCAGAGTTTGAGTTGGACCACACCTACGCCGGTTACCAAGACTGCCCTCATGGTGGAGTCACCTCAGCCATACTCGACGCTGCCATGGCCCACTGGCTCTTTGCTCACGGTTTAGCGGGCGTGACCGCCGAACTGAAGATCCGGTTCAGGCATCCTATCCGTTTGGAAAAGGCCGGAACAGCCGTCGCCAAGCTCAGCAGAGCGTCACACCCGCTCTACGTTTTGGAGGCGCAAGTCCTTCAGGATGGCCAAGTCAAAGCCCAGGCCACAGGCAAGTTCATTCACAAACCGGACCTAGTCGAACGAGCTCACGGAGGCTGTGATGACTGACATTCGAATGACCGTCCTTGTTGAGAATACCGTATATCAACGGGGCTTGCGCGGCGAACACGGATTGTCTTTCTGGATCGAAACCAACGACAAGAAGATCCTCTTTGACACCGGCCAGAGTGATTTGCTGCTGCACAATGCCAAGGCTCTCGGAATCGACATCGCCCAGACCGATGCGATTGTACTGAGCCACGGACACTACGATCACGTCGGCGGCCTCAACCGCGTATTGGATCTGGCGCCTCAGGCCAGGGTCTATTTACACCCCATGGCATTGGAGCCCAAGTTCAGTTTCTCCAACGGCGCTGCCCGAGAAGTCGGCGTCACTTCCGCCCTGCGGGACAGGCTACTGGGCCAAATCAAGAACGGCAAAGGGTCATATACGGCCGTGGGGACCTCGGTCTTTCCCGGCGTGACGACAACCGGGCAAGTCCCACGTGTCAGCGGATTCGAAGACACCGGGGGCGAGTTCTTCCTGGATGCCCAACGTGCCAAAACGGATGGGCTCCTGGACGATCAGGCCTTGTTTCTGGAAAGCAATGAAGGCCTTATTGTGGTTTTTGGCTGCGCCCACGCCGGCGTCGTGAACACGTTGGAACACATCCGGAAAATGGAACCAGATAAGAGAGTCCACGCCGTCCTCGGCGGCATGCATCTGGTCAAGGCGGACCCGACTCGGATTGAGAAGACCATTGAGGCCTTTCGCCGTTTCGGCATCGAGAGAATAGGCCCCGCCCACTGCACCGGTTGGCAGGCCACAAGGCAGCTTTGGAATGCTTTTAGCAATCGATGTTTTCTGTGTGGTGTCGGAACGCAGGTGAGCTTTTAGACAACTGGACACCTGCAAACATATGGGATCGGACGAATGAGCCACGCACAACAGCAGCAACTGTCGGCAAAGAAAACACTGAAGTGGACAAGCATCAAGTTCCTCCAACACGTCCCAGGTGATTTGACGCTACTGCCCTCGCAAGAAGTCCGGTTCTGCGAGGCTGTCTCCCGAGCGAGAGAAGGGGAATGGATGTTGACCCCGGATAGGGTGTGTTGCCAAGGAGCACAGCGGTGTCTCGGCTGGCTCAAAGGCGCCGATCAGGAGTTAGCCTGGAAGCTCGCTGAGAGAATGGGTGCGAGCGTGGCGATTGCTCGGAAGGCCATAGCAGATGTCCCTGTTCTGCCGGAGAAGTTTGAAGCCGTCGGGGTGGGTACGGACACAGAGCCCGATGTCTATGTCAGCTATATGTTGCCTGAGAGAGCCATGCAGATCGTAAGGTCCTGGCAGCGGGTGTTCGGCAAGAGCCTGCCCATCCGGGTGTCCGGCATCATGGCGGTCTGCGGCAGTGCGGTTGTCAATAGCTATGTCAACCATACGATTAGCCTGTCCTTCGGCTGTCCCGATTCTCGCCAATACGGTGGCATTCGGCCCGAGCAACTGGTGGTGGCAATGCCAGCCGATCTTATGAGAGAAATGAACAGCCTGACCGAAGGTTCCGACACGCTACTTGCCGCAGACCAAGAGTGAATGTTGTCTTTATTGAGAGAGATGCTTCATGCCAACGTACGAGTACAAATGTAGCGCTTGTGGGCATACCTTTGAACGTTTCCACAGCATGACAGCCGATCCCGTCAGAACATGCCCAGAGTGCAGCGGCAAGGTACAACGACTCCTCAGTGGCGGTGCCTGTATCGTAGTGAAGGGATCAAACCCTGGCGCCGGTGCCGCAAGCGATCGGCCCGCCTGCGGCCGCACGCAAACGTGCTGTGGCCGAGAAACGCCCTGTGACCACCGCCCCTGCGAATCCTGAGAAACGCAGGGACTAGCAAGAGGAATCACGTCTGAAGGCGAACATGGGCCAAAGGACCCCGAAGTGATATGCAGATTGCTGCGAACTACATCAGACTCCGAGAGGATATCCCCGATCATGTCACTATCGTGCTGGCGGGGAAAACGCGATCCGTAGAAGAAATCGTGGAGGTCATCGACGCGGGGGCGACCGACCTCGGCGAAAACTACGTTCAGGAAGCCGAGCAGATGCGCCGTTCTCTGGCAGAAAAAGCCAACAGGGTCAGGTGGCATATGATCGGCCACCTGCAAACAAACAAGATCAATAAGGCGATAGAGGTTTTTGACGCCGTGCAAACGGTCGATTCGATGAAGAAAGCTGTCGCTCTTGACGGACGGATGGAAAGGGCTCAGAGAGAGTCTATGCCCATCTTCATCGAGATCAACATTGGCAGCGAGTTCACCAAGGCCGGCATACGGCCCAGTGAACACGAGCCCTTCGAGCCCTACATGGAACGGCTTGTCACCGAAATGTCCCAACTCCGTCACATCCGGATAGAGGGCTTGATGACCATGGGCCCGCGCTTCGGTGATCCCGAGAAGAGCAGGCCGTATTTCAGGAGAACCAGGAGCTTATTTGAGCGGCTCGCGGCCTTGGATCTTCCGAACGTTCGAATGCATTATCTCTCCATGGGTATGACGAACGCCTACAAGGTGGCCATCGAAGAAGGCTCGAATATGATCAGGGTAGGAACCGCCGTCTTTGGGCCACGCCTATGCAACCAACGATGAACGATCCAATGAGACAATGGGAGTGTCAGGACGGCGTTGGCTTCCTGCGAGACATCGGTATCCAACCGGGCGATAAGGTTCTGGATTTCGGTTGCCGCGTGGGTCACTACAGCATTCCCGCGGCCTTTGTCGTCGGTCATTCGGGGACGGTTTATGCACTGGACAAAGACCAGAGCCCGCTGAACCAACTAATCGAGAAGGCCAAGGAATATGGTCTGTCCAATATCAGAACGATACGAACGCCTGGCCGGATCCACAT
>CAYNQP010000493.1:2560-3649 GCA_964399325.1 uncultured Pirellulales bacterium | reverse complement strand
GCCTGCAAGATACACACGCCGGTGCTTGGCACGATGTTCATCGACATGGTCATCACGCGCAGCATGCGTATTATGGCGACGATGGTCAATACCGGCGTTCGCCTGCTGGACGCCATACGCGTTGTCCAGGGAGCCGCAGACAACTACTACTTCCAGAGGCTCTGGGGGGAGGTCCACGAGAGGATTCAGGACGGCTACCAACTGTCCGAGTCCATATTGATCTCCCAGGGCGGCAATCTCGTCTCGCCCAGCGTCATCCAGATGCTCCGAGCCGGCGAGAAGGGCGGCAGGCTGGGCGAGGTCTGCGATAAGGTTTCCGTCTTCTACGAAAAGAAGCTGGAGACCTCTATCCGAAGCGTCATGACGATGATCGAGCCACTGATGATTACCATTCTCGGCGCCATCATTGGCACGATTGCCATAGCGTTGCTGCTGCCGGTCTTTAAGGTTTCTAGCGTTATCGCACATTGATCACGTCCATGGCCGCCTTCCTTCTGTCAGCGACTCACAGCCCAACTGATGTCAACACCTTCCTACACGTACAATGGTTGCCCAGATGACACAGCGCCAACCGTGATGCCGCAAAGTGTAACGGGAACGTCATTGACTCCGCGATCATTCCATAGCCAAGGGTGATGTGAGGAAAGAACGCTTTGAAGCCAGCTTTCTCCCGGTAGCTTCGTATCCAGGCCAGCGTCGTTTCGGCCACGTCTTCGTTCCCATAGATCATCTCCGCCGTCACATCGTAGCTGACGTAGGTCTGCATCTCGTTCATGACGCGCTCGTGCAGCGACTGAAGCTCCCTCGTCTGGGCCAGAAGGAAAGCGGAAACCTGCCGACCCAGAGCATTCAACGTCGTCGCCACTCCCGTAATCACAAGATCGCCGGTGGGGCAGTCTCTGGCAACCGCTCGCAAGAGTCGCTCGACAGGTTCGACATCCGTGTTCTCGATGCAACCCATCGCCAGTGAGATGTGCGGCAGGCACGTGTTCTTATCCAGGACGATGTGCCGGCCATGTCTTGTGACAAGATCGCGATTGGCGTCGATGCTCTTCTCCGTGACAGCCTCATCCGGCAGCAGCACGATAT
>CAYNQP010000493.1:0-2550 GCA_964399325.1 uncultured Pirellulales bacterium | reverse complement strand
CGAAATAGGGCCAGGTGCTTCCGTCCATGTTCATCGGCAGCAGCACGATATCCACGGCTATCTTACTCATAGCGCGCTCCTCGCTGTCGCAGCTCTCGGGTGACTTCGTCGAATTGTCGCAGGACTCTTGCATTGTCCTGTGCGATGTACCTGTTGACTATCCAAATCACCAAGCAATTCAGCACAAACCCGGGGACAATCTCATACATGTGTTTACTTAGCCCCACCTGTTTCCAGACAACCAGCACGACGGTGCCGGTGACCATGCCGGCCAGCGCCGCCGGCCAGCTCGTCCGCCTGGAAAACAGGGCAAAGAGCACCAGCGGTCCGAAGGCCGCTCCGAATCCGCCCCAAGCGTAGGCGACGATGTCCAGTATCGTATCATTGGGGCGCAACGCCAGAACCAATGCCACCGCCGAAATCGCGATGACGCAGATCCGTCCTACAAGAAGAACCTCACGCTGGTCGGCGTTTCGCCTGATGACCTTCTGATAGAAGTCCTCTGTCAACGCCGACGAAGAGACCAGCAGTTGCGAGTCGATCGTGGACATGACCGCCGAGAGGATGGCCGAGAGCATGACCCCGGCCACCCAGGGATGCATGACTTCCGCAATCATGTAGATGAAGACCTTCTCAGGGTCGCCACCCGGCACTGGGTCGTACATTCCGATGCCGATCAGGCCAATCGCGACGGCCCCGACCAGCGAGATGAACACCCATACAATGGCGATTACCATTGATTTCGAGAGTTTCGCCAAGGACCTGGCGCTCATGAAGCGGACGAGGATATGGGGCTGGCCGAAGTAGCCGAGCCCCCAGGCCATCGTCGAGACGATTCCCAACAATACGGCGAAGCCACCACCGGTTGGCAGCAGGCTCAGCGACAGTTCTTTGGCGGCTATGGCTTCGCGGATGCCGTCCGCGCCGCCGGCCCTGGTGTAGGCGATGAGTGGGACCACCACCAGCGCCACAACCATCAGTGAGCCCTGGAGCAGGTCGGTCCAGCAAACGGCCAGGAAGCCACCCATGAACGTGTATCCAATAATGATCGTGCCTCCGATCATGACCGCCCAGAAATAGGAAACGCCGAATGTCGATTGAAACAGCTTGCCGGCCGCGACCAGCCCGCTTGATGCGTAGATCGTGAAGAAGACCAGAATGACGATGGCCGAGACGATACGCAGCAGCCCCGTTGGGTCGCCGAACCGCTCCTCAAAGAAGGATGGCAGCGTGATGCTGTTGGTCTTCTGAGTGTAGATGCGGAGGCGGCCGGAGACCAGCGTCCAGTTCAACACCGTCCCGAGGAACAGGCCGATCGCAATCCACCCGTTAACCATG
Organism: uncultured Pirellulales bacterium; assembly: GCA_964399325.1. GTDB lineage: Bacteria > Planctomycetota > Phycisphaerae > Sedimentisphaerales > Anaerobacaceae > JAFGLV01. The sequence continues at coordinate 1,212 of CAYNQP010000493.1, read as the reverse complement.
CCGCCGACGTAGATCGCCCCGGGCAATCCCATCAGCAGCCAGCCGCTCATGTCGCTGGCCTGCGCCGAAAGGGCCGTCACCCACGCCCCCATCCGCCGCCCGCCGAGCAGGTACTCCTCAATACTCTCGTTCCGCCGGTAGAAATAGAACCCAATCCCCAGCAGCAGGATAAGGTATACAACAAACGTGATGATCGTCGGTTCAGTCATACACTCAATCCGTTCGTTGGGCTGTCATCCTAGGTGCAACGAAGGACCTGGCCCGCGCACGCGGAATCACTCTGCAAGGCGCCGATGTCCTTAGCATACTCAAGCCAGATCCTTCATTTCGCTCTGCTCCATTCAGGATGACAAACATCAGCAGAAAATGTCCTTGGTCTATTCTCTTGTTGCCATTCCCGCGCAGGCGGGAATCCAGTCGTCCTACGTTTTCGCCGCACCCGCTCCACGAGCCTGGTCCAAGCACCTCTCTCATCAGCGAACTCCGCCGGTCCCCCGGCCGTAAACAATACGGCAAAGCGTGTCACCAGCGCACCCAGGAGAACATAGCCCAAGATGACCTGTAGCATCAAGAGCACCTGGCCCAGCGTGCTGTCTGGATTCGCCGCTATATCACCGAAACCTAATGTCGTCATCGTCACGACCGAGAAGTACAGGGCGTGTATGAAACCATGTATGTCGCCGAGCTTTCCATAAACCATGACACATCGCGGACACACCCAATAGACGACCCCGAAAACGAAGGCCAGTGTCGCGAAGCTGGCGATGATTCTCCACGTGGACAGACCGTAGTCGCTCGCGAGCCAAAATGCGCTAACGGGCCACCGCAATATCCGGTGCTTGCTGTACCACTTCTCCCAATTCATCCGCCGGATGTTGTATTCGAGGAGCAATCTTGTGCCTGGGTCGATCTTCACGGTGTCGAGCGCTACCCCGCTAAGGTCAGTGCCCCTATATGCCTTCGAGTGCTGATTCACCATGCATCCCCAGATGGTCGTCGACGCATCGACACTCGCAATGTGCAGGGTCGCTCCTCTCAATTCCGCGCCGTTGAGCATCGCACCCTCAAGGTGTGCGTCTTGAAGGTTAGCCCCGTTCAAGATGGTTTCCTTCATACCCGCGCCCTCAAAATGGGCGTTCCAAGCACAAACGGACTGCAAACAAGTGCCGGAGAGCCGGGCTTTTTCCAAATGGGTTTGTATTAGGCTCGCGC
>CAYNQP010000492.1:0-3652 GCA_964399325.1 uncultured Pirellulales bacterium | reverse complement strand
CCAGCACATTGCTTGCGTAGATCAGGTCCACCGACTCGGCCTCAAATCGCGTCAGGAATTGCGCGTTGTCGACCACATCCACCGAAGGCAAGTAGGTGTCATCGATATTGATGAACCCTTCAATGTGTACGCCCCCACACCCCAGGTGCAGCTTGATCTCTTCCATAATCGGTCCCACACAGAATGCTCGCTCACATTCAAATGAAATTGACGTCGAAGCCCCTTGTGTATTTGCCATCCAGCACGATGTTCTCGATGATGGTATTGAGCCATTCTTTGGAACAATATTTGCACGCCTTCGGCCTAATCGTGCCGATCAACCGCTTATGTTCCGGCGAACCCCATAGCGACAGCAATTCCGTCCAATCGTTCCTCGTGTAGTCGTCCGTCAAGACGTAGTTCGAACGTTGGTCGCAGCACAGATAGAACTTGTGATCCGATGCAAAGGTCGCATACAACGGGGTCGCTCGGCAGATATCGAAACGATACGTCTTCGCTGAGTCTTTCGGCAATGCATTACGTAGGATATAATTGCAGCCCAATTCTTCCGCGAACCTTGGCAGACTTTCGGCGTCCGAGTAGTTGTCGAGTTTGACACCCCCATACCCGTCGTTGCCTTCATGGGCAGAGGACAAATCATACCGGTCAAGGTGCTGCGCATTCGACCATTTAATGAACTTGATCGTAATATTCAACTCCGGATGCTTCTCTCTAATGGCCCGGATACCGTCGATGATTCTATGAAAATTGGATGCGTCTGAGTTCTTCAAGCGACTCCAGGTTGTATCGGTTACCGCGTCCAAGCTAACGCCAATCCATCTCAGCAGATGAACATCGCTTACCCTATCGAGCAATACCCCATTCGTGATCAGCCCCATGTCGATACCATGATCGGCTCCGCTGCGAAACAGATGGTGTATGTTTTCGTTCAAAGTCGGTTCAGAGTCACCACCTATCCTCCACGCCTTCACTCCCCATTTCCTGCAGAAGGGCCCCATTCGCGTCATCGTATCAACTGCCATGAACGTAGGCTTCTTTGCCTCCCTGCTCTCTCTCTGAGCGCACCACTCACAGTCCAGATTACAGAGGCCATTCACCGCGTCAATATCAGCCATTACGGGTGGCAACAACTCATTGTCCACTATGCCCTGCACTCTGCCATAATGGCGTAGCAGCTTGACCTTCTCATCTTTCATAACCATCTGCATGCGTTTCTCCGCGACCAACGATTAGCGTGCTCCCGCCACCGGCACAATCGCGCCTGAGACGTAAGATGATGAATCTGACAACAGCCAGGATATGACTTGAGCAACCTCTTCCGGCTTACCCATTCTGCCCAGAGGAATCGACTGGACCACTCCATCATCCTGAGACCCTGTCTTCTCGCGAGGCGTTCGCGTATCGATAACTCCTGGACTGACGGCGTTTACCCTGATATTGGATGAAGCAAGCTCCCTGGCCAGCCCTCTGGTTAACGAATTGATTGCTCCTTTCGATGCAGCATATGCCGTTATCATATTGCCGCCGTAAGTGGCGGACTCAGAAGAGACATTGACTATGGCCCCTTTGCCAAGATGTTTCATGTGCCTGACGGTGTGTTTGATCGCAAAGAAGGCGCCATAGACGTTGGTTGAGAATATCTTGTGAAACTCACCATAACTCACATCCTTGAGGTCCTTGCGAGTCGATACGTATCCGGCGTTATTGACGAGGCATGATATATACCCATATCTGTCTCGGATGCCCTCGATCATCGCCATGACTTCGTCTTCCTTGCTTATGTCCGCGTACACAGTTGCGCATCGGCCGCCGGACTGTCTGATGCATGACGCGACGTCTTCGGCTTCATCTTTGCTCTTGCGATAGTTGATGCAAACGAAATGGCTGCTACGAGCGAGACATTTCGCAGTCTCAGCGCCAATTCCTCTGCTTGCACCGGTTATCAAAACGAGTCTTTCTTCCATTGTCGTTACTTCAACAACACGCTGCGCTTCGAGGCGCTTCCGCATCGTGACACCTACAGCCCGCGTTTACCCTGAACGATAGGATCGACCACTTCCCACCACTTGAGATATTCGACACAGAACTTCTCTATCATGTCCTTCTCAGCCGACGGGATGGCACGCACCTGCTGCAAGTCGTCGTGACATTTGGACAGCAACTCGCGCAGCGCGTCGAAGTAGTTGTCCTTGCTGAGATCGATCTTCCTCAGCATATCGATGAGGTAATCGGTGGCGCGATTGTTCACCAGTTCGATATCCAGGTCGTCCCATAGATCGTGTTCATTGCGGACTTGCTTCACTAGGGGTTGCCCAAAAGTAAGTACATCTCCAAAATGTTGAGCGAGCTTATTGAAAACGTAGGCCGTCCATATATCCGCGTTGCGCATCGTCGACAGCGGCCTGTAGTAGCACGGTATCAACTCGCGAGCCAAAGCGGTGTTTTGGTAGTTGAACGGGGACCACGTTCCCGGGCGCAGTCCGAATTGCGGACTGATATCAGACGACATGTCAACAGCCGTAATCGGCCAGAATAAGCGCGAAATGGCGTCAATATCAGGATCTCCCAGCACCAATCCCTGATTGACAACGACACGAACGGTATCTTGAACAACCGTCTTCTGGCTCGCTTCGGGCTTCCGCTGCTTCCAGGGGTAGCCCCGTGGGAAGAACGGGATGTTCCGTTCTTCAATCAACGCACTGTGCACATTGAACCACTGCAATTCATTCGATATCAGGTCGAGTTTGGCTTCGGTCCCAACGATGGTATGGGCCCCGATGAAATCATGGGCCGTGGTGTAATTGTCGTCGTCAATAGCGATGATCCGTTCGCTGCCTCTCATATAACTCAGCATCCCGCCCAGAATCGTTCTGTCGGGAGTGTTATACGGGAACAGCCCCAGGAGATCGGGCTGTTTGGCGAGAACACGGAGTTGATCTTCGATGCCCAGGTATTCGACCTCGATCCCGTATTGCTTCTCCATCTTCTGACAGTACGACCGTGTTTCGTCCGGCGTCTTTTTGTCTCCAATGACAAGGATGCCGACATCCGAATGCTTGTGCTCCAGGATATTGCTGCAGATCCCGTCAATGAAGGTGGGCACGTTTATCGTTGTGATTATGATATCAGTCTTAGACATTCTTGAGCTCCGTGATTACATTTGCATTGGAGTGGTTACAACGGCACTTCAATTAGAAAGGTCCCTTGAATTTCTTCTCGTAAGAATAGAACTCCTCGCCTGACAGATCGGTCTCCGGCAGATCGAGTTTCTTCTCCACCGCCCGAATGATGTCGATGGCGTTGGGATAGTAGGCGTTTTCCAGAGGCCGCGTGCACGGGCAATGCGCCTCGGCAAAGCCCAACCGCGTCACGGGCGAGCATAGTTCGGTCATGCACTCTTCGTAGATTCTGGTGGCCACTTCCGCCCCGAAGCCACAATGGACCCAGTCATAGTCGGCGACAATAGCCTGACCCGTCTTACGCACGGAGTCCGCCACCGTGAGGCTGTCGTAGGGCGCGATGGACCGGACGTCAACGACTTCCAGACTCACTCCATGCGCAGCCAGGACGTCGGCTGCCTTCAGGGCCTCGACCACCATCCACGAGACCGCGACGACAGTGACATCCGTTCCCGAGCGCACGACACGACAAC
>CAYNQP010000491.1:0-3658 GCA_964399325.1 uncultured Pirellulales bacterium | reverse complement strand
CCATGGCGGTCTATCCATCTACCGTTTGGGTATGGCATGTGGGTGAGGGGGTGGCCGAGGTGGAGCGTGTGGCCCAGGAGTGGAATGACCTGGCCCACGACGGCAAACAGTCTCCCACGGCTGATGCGATCTGGACTGCGTGCGCGTGGCAGGCGTTCGGCTCAGTTGGCCAGAGGCTCTACGTGCATTCCTTGCGCGACGAACAGGGCCGGCTCTTGGCTGCGCTGCCCTTGGTTCGCGACGGTCGCTTTCTTCACACGTGGAAGGGTCTTCCGGATACCCGCCACATCCCATGCTGGGACTTTGCCTTCGACGAGAAGCGTGAGGGCGTGGGCGCGGCCGTGATAGGGCACCTATTGGAGCTGACCGCCCGGATTGACCTCTACCAGATACCGATCCCCAGTGCTGCCTTCGTTGCCCTGACCACCTCGGCGCGGGCCGCCGGCCATATGGTCTGGCAGAGTCCTACCGGGCAGGATGCTGTGCTCGAGGCCACTGGCCCGTGGGAGAGCTTTCGCGCCTCGCTGTCCAAAAAGTTGATGAGCACCACCGAGCAGAAGCTCCGTCGTTTACGTCGGATGGGGGAACTCTGTTGCCACACGGTTGGAGGCGAGGATGCCCTCGATGCGACGCTTGGTGAGTGCTTTGCCCTCGAGGCCAAGGGCTGGAAGGGACAGCAGGGTACGGCCATCGCCAACCAGTCCCAGACATTGCGGTTCTACTCCGACCTCGCTCGCGCCTCGGCCCAGGTGGGTCGGCTGGAATTGTGCTTGCTTCGGCTGGACGGCCGCCTGATTGCCTTCGAGTACTGCCTTCGCGACCAAAGCAGGATCGAGATGCTCAAGATCGGGTACGACCCCGATCTGGCGAAGCACTCTCCCAGCTATGTCTTACGCTACCTGGTACTGCAAGAGGCATTGCAGAAGGGTGAGACGAACCGCTATCACATGGGCTTGTCATCCGAGTGGAAGCAGCGTTGGGTTAACCGCATGGACGACCTGGTACGCCTGCGGATCTACCGTCGTTCCCCGGGTGGGGTGTTGACATACCTGGCCGGGCCACGGCTACGCGCGACCCTGAAGCAGAGCCGGACACTTTGCCGCGCCATGTACTGGGTCCGTGGGCTCGCTGAAGCAAGGACACGAGGGAAGAGGCGGTCAAAGTCCTCTGCCGGAGAGGATGCAGCACGCTGCAACACGGGCACGCAGGTCGATGGCCGGGGCGGTCAGGGTGAATGACCTGCGACAAGATGCAGCGTCCAAACCTGGAGCCATGATGAATACTCGGAACGACGACCCGGCGGGTATCCGCCTTGAGCCTGCGTCACCGGCCGCGAGCCGACTGGGCCTGAAACGGTGGCTCCGCAGAGTGCTGCTGGGGGCCCTGTGGGCGGTCGGGCTACTGCGCTTATGGCGGTTTCTGCACCGCCATCATGTCGCCGTCCTGATGCTACATGGTGTTATGGAGGATGACGGACAGCATGAGTGGCGACCGCTGCGGTCGCGCCTGCCGCTGCGGGATCTCGACAGATATCTGGGATACCTAGCCCGATGGTACACGTTCGTCTCGTCCGATGTGACGGGGACTGACGTTGGGCGCGTCCGAGATATCATGTCCTGCCGGTCCCAGCTTGATGAAGACCACTACTGTGGGCGCTGAAAAGAGCTCGATAGGCTGGAGACGTTACTATCAGTTATCGGATTGGTTGCGGTCCGATGTGCAAATGCGAAGATTACCGTTGAAACGAAGCGTTGCAGTTCTCTTTCCGTAATGATTGTCTGGAAGACTGCCGATATTGAAGTTGCAGGCTGAACTGCGAACAGAGACGGTTGGGCGGTCTGAAGGGGTTGGCAAATGCCAGGTGATAATAGGTGCTGTCACGGTCAATACGAGGGTCTAACGGGATGTTCACGGGTTGAGCATCTAGATCGTAGACGCATCTTCCTGTGGCGGGTTAAGACATACGGGCTGCGCTACGCTTGTCCGTGTTGTGTCCAGACGTACGGAAGTCTCCGGTACGAAGAAGAAGAAATCAAGGGTAATGAGGCGGAAGGAGCAGCACAGTTACCTATGAATTAGGCGGCCTGGTATTAGCGGTTCCCGCACCCGCCATCCCTAGGGCAGGTCATGAGTGACCATTATGAACCTTTGAATCGAGTGGCTGTAACATGAAAAAGCTGAAGATCGCTTTCTTTGGAGTAGGGGGTGAGGCGTCTGCATTGCCCCTCAAGAGGTTAATTGAAGCTGATTTCAATATTTCTCTAATAGTACAAAGCGGAGCGAAACCTGAAAAAAGAAGTTTGTCTATCGAGAAAGCGATCAAGGCATGTTTAAGACCTCCGTACAGATTTTTAGCATATAGAATTCTTCATCTGAGAAAGGGAAACCATAATATCGAGACGATAGCTTCAAGATATCATATACCATTCTTAAAGGTTCATGGTAAGCTGGATACGGAGTTTCAAGAAGAGCTTAGGAAGCACAATCCTGATTTGATCTGTGTAGCAAGTTTTAATCAGCTATTGAAGAAGGAAGTTATTCAAATACCAAAACATGGCATCATTAACTTACATCCCTCTCTTCTGCCATATTATCCAGGTCATAGCCCCTTGTTTTGGATGATCATGAACGGTGAAAAGGAATGGGGAGTTACCGTGCATTACATTGATGAAGGGGAAGATACAGGCAACATCATACACCAATCCAGAATAGACTATTCAGACAAGGATAGTGGGAAACAGCTTTGGGATAAGTTAAGCAATAAAGGGGCTGAGCTTATGATAAAAGCAATCAAAGATATTCTTGGCAACAAAGTCACGAGCTATGTCCAGCCCAAAGCCAAGAACCGCTTTAGAGCTCGAAGAACTACATTTGAAGATTTGGTGATGCCCCTTCAACAAACGGCAAGTGAATCATACTGCTTTTTGAACAGGCTTCTATTCTATGCAAAACCAATCCTTGAACTGGAAGGTGAATACTACAAAATCATTAAGATATTGCGGTATACACCAAATGGAAATCAAACAGCTAAGCGTGTGAAAAATGTCCGGAGACTCTCATTTAACAGACTCAAGTACTTTTTCGATGACGGCTCGATTATATTAAAGGTCACTCCAATCCTGGCTCAGACAGCGGAAAGAGATTGGCGAGTTTGAACAGCGTGAAATTGGGAGTTCGACATGAACGTCACGGTTGTGGACAACGAGCGAGAACTTGATGGGCTGGAGGCGGCCTGGGATCGGTTGGCAGAGAAGGCCTCAGCCTCCTACTTTTCGTCTTTCTACTTCGTTCGAACCGCCTGGCGACATTTTCATAAGCCCGGCGACCGATTGGCCGTGCTCGTGGTTGCAGATGGTGCAACCCCTGTCGGTATCGTTCCTTTCTTTGTCACCAGAACCAAGAAGCGAGGTATCCCCTGCCGGGCCCTCCGCTTCATAAACATGTGGCAAGGGGATCGCCCCGAGATCATAGCGGATGGTGACTACACGAAAAGCTGGCGTGAGATAGTCACCTTCTTGCTTCGTGAGTTTTCCGCATGGGATGTGTTGGAGTTAAGTGAGCAACCGGCTGATGGTCCTCTGGGAGCCGGTTGGAGTTTTCTTCTCCAGGGCAATCGCACGAAAAAAAACTGACGAAATTCCGGCCGTGTTAAGATGGG
>CAYNQP010000490.1:0-3660 GCA_964399325.1 uncultured Pirellulales bacterium | reverse complement strand
AAGATGCGTGACAGCTTTGAGCGAAGCGGCTGGCACGTCACCTTGTAGCGGATTAGGGTTCGGCTCCCTTGACGTTATCATAGGTTGAAGGATCAACTCAGGCAGGCAGATCAGGCCATGTCATTTCTGATGTTGGGGCCGTTCGTATTGACTGATGTATGGGGTTGTCCACGGCCGACCACGCCTGGTCGGCCGTGGCTGCGGCAGCCGCGTGCAGAGTGGCCAATTCGGCGAACGCGTCGAGAACGAATTCGAGAAGCTCGTGCTGTTGCATAGGACTCCTAATTACCAAGTGAAAGACGGGGAATATTGCTGCCGGGACATGGTTTCTATGTGTGTTTAATTCGTAAATATCGTATGTTTACACTAAATGTGCCATTCAATGTGGACGTCGACGGGGATTTGTTCGATAATATCGAATAATGACACAGAATGATCCATCACGACTGACACCGGCGTTGCGGCTTGTCCAGAAGCTGGCCGCAGAGGGGTTTCGTATCTTCACAACAGAGGACGTGCGTGAGATCGCCCCAGAGGTAGGACTATCGATGGGGTATGTGGTACAGGCTCTCCATCACCTCGTGCGGACAGGCTGGCTGGTCCGTCTACGCAAGGGCCTCTATACCCTCTCCTCTGCGGTTCCTGGCATATCACCTGCTCATGAGTTTGAAGTGGCCATGGCCCTGGTGGACCCTGCCGCGATCAGTCACTTCTCTGCCATGCACCACTATGAATTGACCGAGCAAATACCGCACCACGTATTCGTCACAACCACGTCGGGCCAATCCGTACCGCGTGGGGCCGGAGCGGGATACCGTGTGGGTGACACCACCTATCAGTTCATTCGCATCAGGCCGGAGCGATTCTTCGGTACGGAGACGGTATGGGTTGATGACTCGCGGGTAACATTCACGGATATGGCACGAACGTTGATTGATGGACTTGTGATGCCGCAATACTGTGGTGGGATCGCCGAAGTTATGCATGGGTTCCAAGAGGCCCGAGACCGGCTCCCCTTAGACCAAATGATCGACTACGCATTGCGGCTCGACCATGCCACTGCGAAGCGATTGGGCTGGGTGCTGGAGCAGACAGGATTTGAACGTTCCGCGTTGACAGCCCTACAGCAGGTGAAGGTGACTGGGTACACCAAACTCGACGCGAGCGGCTCACGCGAAGGGCCGTATAATCGAGCCTGGATGATTCAGGAAAACCTCAGCGGAAAGGTTCGCCCATGAGGCCCTTGCGCACACGATTGGAGCAGGCAAGAAAAGCCACCGGCATGGCATGGGCCGTATTGGAGCGGGATTACCTGCTCTCCTGGATTCTCGCCGCCATCGGGGATTACGAACCGCTGCGGGAGACATTGGTTTTCAAGGGCGGAACTGCGCTGAAGAAATGCTACTTCGGTGATTATAGGTTTTCTGAAGACCTGGATTTTTCTGGCGTGCCAGGGGTGCCTTTGGGCCAGGAAATGGAAGCTGCAATCGATACCGTATGCCAAAGTGCTACCAAGATGATCGATGAATACGCTCCGGTGAAGATTCAGTGGGAGCGCTACACAGAAAGAGATCCGCACCCAGGTGGGCAGGAGGCTTTTGCCGTCAGGGCCCAATTGCCTTGGCAAAGGCAGCCCCAGACACGGGCCATCGTAGAGATTGCCGTGGACGAAAAGGTCTTACGCACCCCGTGTCGCCGGGCGGTCATTCACGACTACGGCGAGCCCATCGAGGTGGAATTGCAGGTCTACACCCTTGAAGAGATTATCGCCGAAAAACTACGGGCGATTCTCCAACACCAGGAGAAACTCGAAGAACGCGGCTGGGCCAGGTCCAGGGCACGTGACTACTATGACATCTGGCGTATTCTTGGAGCCTATGAGGACCGTTTGGATTTGACCGGATTCACACAGTTGCTGCAAGAGAAGTGTCAGGTTCGTAACGTGGCTTTTCAAGCTGCAGAGGATTTCTTCAGTAAGAAGATGCTGGCCTATGTTGAGAGGACATGGGACCAGTGGCTGGGCAATCTGGTTCCGCACCTACCAACCTTTGAGACGGTGATCGGTCAGCTTCATCCTCAGATTGTAAGCATGCTCAAGAACGACTAAGCGGGGTTCAAAGAAGAGTCCCGGCCAAACGTTGATGAGCTTTATCAACTTGGGGGACTGTTCGAGAATTCGCGCCAAGCGGGACGCCAAGTGTCGGTTTGGCATGGTTGGCTAAGTTGCTGCTCTGGCAGAGAGCTAGCGCTTAGTCGTGCTGGTTTGGAAGACCAATGCTACGATCATGACAACAGAAGAGCGGCTTGATCGACCCTACTGAGTCCTGATGATACCCTAAACCGAAGAACAAACGCCGCCCCCATCATCCGGGAATGAGAAACAGGAGCGAAGCGTTTCCGCCAAGGGAGACGGGCCTTAGGGAGCGGCAACAAGATGCGTGACAGCTTTGAGCGAAGCGGCTGGCACGTCACCTTGTAGCGGATTAAGGTCTGGCTCATTCGACCATGCGGGACATCAGGATCAGAAACGCTACTGCCCTCCAGTGGCCGCCGATGTATTCGGATCACGGCTTCGCCTAAGCTGCGTCGCCACTGCCCGCAATTCAAGGGGGCTGCCTATGAGATTGGCTCAGGAGCCGTTCTGTCTCCTGTGAAAAACATTTTGCGGTGAACCAAATGTGCTGATACAATTCCTCGACATAGACCCTGCTGGACGCCACGATGGGAGAACCTAGGGCCTATATTTGTATTCGGGACTATTAGTGACGACGGATTCTTGGGTAGAGGGATATGGCCTTCTTGGATACGAACGAGCTTGAATCATTCGTGCGAAAGTACAACCACTTTGATGACCATCCGCACACCGAGCGGTTCGTTCGCTTCTATTCGAAGATTCTGGAGTGCCTAACGGATGACCAAACCCTGCAGGACGATGTGCTCCAAATAGTCGGTTGCTTTGTGGAACAAATCCGAATCCTTGACCATCTTTTTGACAGGGAAGCACTGCCGCTTGGCACGGCATTTCAACTCGTTTTTCCTGAGTTCGAGAAGACGCGGCGCCAAGAACACGGGCATGATGCACTATCAGAGAGCGCACGTGTCGCGGTCGACACATCGAGACGGCTTTCGGCTCACGTCTGTCAGATTGTGGATCGCCGAGTAGAGTATCAAGATAGATTTCGATCAGTAGTTGATAAGGGGCTGACCGGTGTGCTTCACTACGGAGAGAGGGAAGCTGCCGCCATGGTCTCAGGAATCACGTCAGAGGAGTATCTCGAAGAACTCCTCATAGATTATAATTGCGATTTTCACTTATACAATAGTCTTATCTTCGACCTGTTTCTACCGGATAGCGAAATCTCGCAACTGCGAAAAGGACTCGACCATTATTTCGTCATAGACGGAATACTAGATACCTTGTGTGATCTTTTCGATGACGAAAAGGCAGGTGGCTTCAACTTTGCCGTCTCGCTCTTAGGCTGTCGCAAGACGGGCTTTCTGCGCCGCGACCTTCATGAGAACGGCGTGTATGCTCAGTTGTTCGCGATTGCATCCAAGCATTGTGCCTATTGCAGGCAGGCCCTTGGCCAGATGTCGAATCGGAGTCTCGCTAGGAGCCTGTCGGGAAACCTGTAGCAAGTATTGACATTTTTCGTTGCT